>CAYNBX010000026.1:0-13356 GCA_964395505.1 uncultured Bacteroidales bacterium
AGATAAAGAATAATTTAAAACGAAAAAATGTTCTATTGTTAATGTTTCGATAAATATTTAATCAGATAATAGTAAATTTGAATAAATATTTGAATTAACTTTGTAAAAAATAAAAACAAATGAATGGTTCACAAAATCCAATTGAACATAAGGGAATTATTGACAATATTGACTGCGATAAAATCTATGTAAGGATTCTTTCGCAATCTGCCTGTGCATCATGTCATGCAAGAGGCTCATGTCCAGTATCTAAATTGAAAGAAAAAATAATAGAAATAAATAAGACGAAAAGTAACAATTATAAAATTGGTGAGGCTGTTAAGGTTACAATGGCTAAATCATTAGGCACAAAAGCTGTGTTATTAGCATATTTTTTCCCTTTCATTGTGTTATTATTGTCTTTAATAATATTAATTAATTTTACCGGGAACCAGGGTTTATCAGGTTTAATTTCAATAGGATTATTAATTCCTTATTATCTGATATTATATTTTTATAGAAATAAGATTAAAAAAACTTTTAAATTTCAAATAAAAAATGACTAATGATGTATAAATAACTCTTATGGTTCATGCTGATTTTATTTATTTCCCCGTTTTATAAAAAAACCTATATTCTTATTTTTTTGAAATAACACTCAAAATATCTCCTTCAATTATAAATTCTTTATATCTCAACAAAAATAAAATTTAGAAAAATCCTAATTTATTTTTAAAACCATAGATTAATAAAAATTTAAGATTTTATTTTTCAACTGATTTTTTAATATCACATATAATAATTTGATATTCACCTTTTTTATTTTTATTAAAAAAATTATTGTTTCCAAATAAGAAATAATTAAAAACGATATAATTTTCTTTTTATAAAGTTTTAATAAATATTTCGACCATTATGGGGCTGCGATTTTATCGGGAGCTTTTTTCTAAAAATATTTCGTCATCACAGTAATTTTTCTTAAACACTGCTATGCGTAAAATGTTTACGAAATATTTAATTGGGAATCATAAAAAAAACTCAAAAATAATTATCATTTTATAATTTTTTTTAAATTTGCGAATTGTTAAAAATTATATGATATAAAATAGCTAATATCTAACATACTATTATTTACAAACTAATAAATAGAATTATCAATAAAAAAATCTATTTAAAACCTTAAAAAAGGAGATATCTAGTGAACGAAACTATTATTTATGCATTAATTTCTTTATGTTCCATTGGAGTAATTTCTGCAGTTATTTTATATTTTGTAGCACAGAAGTTTAAAGTATATGATGACCCCAAAATTGATTTAGTAGAAAAAGTTTTACCAGGGGCTAATTGTGGAGCTTGCGGCTTTGCAGGCTGTCATAATTTTGCAGAAGCAGTAGTCAAAGCAGGCAATTTAGAAAAGCTAAGATGTCCTGTTGGAGGTAATGAAGTAATGTCGAAGATTGCAGAGATTCTTGGACTTGAAGTAGAGCAAAGTCAGCCAATGGTTGCAGTAGTCCGCTGCTCAGGTTCAAAAGAAAATGCACCAAAAAAAGTTGAGTATGATGGGGTTAACTCCTGCAATTTTGTCAACATATTGTTTTCAGGGGAAAGCGGTTGTCAATATGGTTGTATTGGTTTAGGAGATTGCGTTAAAGCCTGTCAATTTGATGCTATCTATATGGATGATTCAACGGGTTTACCTGTTGTAATTGAAGATAAATGTGTTGCTTGTGGAGCTTGTGTTGAAGCTTGTCCTAGAAATATTATTGAAATGAGATACAAAGGTAAAAAAAATAGAAGAATCTTTGTTTCTTGTGTTAATAAAGAAAAAGGTGCTGTGGCTAAAAAAAATTGCAGTGCTGCTTGTATAGGCTGCGGATTATGTGTTAAAGCTTGTAATTTTGATGCTATTACTCTTGAAAATAATCTCGCTTACATTGATTTTAAAAAGTGTAAGCTATGCAGAAAATGCGTAGAAGTTTGTCCTACCGGTGCAATTCATGAAATAAATTTTTTACCAAGAAAACAAAAAATTGATGAAAAAGAAAAAGCCTTAACAGATATTAAATCATAAATAAAAAATATCTAGTACTAAAATGTCTTTTGAAGATATCTAAAAATTAATAAAAATTAAAATATTTGAAGTCAAAAAACAGCTTATATAAAAATAATAAATAATTTATTGCAGATGATTGACGAATAAATATTTAAATTTATAACATTCAATTTTAACAGGAGGAGAAAAATATTGAAAACTTTCAAATTAGGTGGGATTCATCCTGAAGAAAATAAATTATCAAAGGATAAAACAATTGAAGTCTTCCCAATACCTAAAAAAGCATTTATACCGGTTACACAACATCTGGGACCACCATCAACCTTATTAGTTAAAAGAGGAGACTATGTAAAAGCAGGACAGCTTATTGCAAAAAGTGAAGCTTTTATATGCTCAAATAATCATTCATCTGTTTCGGGTAAAGTAGTTAAGATAGATAATATTATTGATGCAAGCGGTTATAAAAAGCCAACAATAGTTATTGATGTTGAAGGTGATGAATGGGTTGAAACTATTGACAGATCTCAAGAAATAAAGAAGAATATAGATCTCGGTTCTCAGGAGATAATTGATAAAATAAAAGAAATGGGAATAGTGGGATTAGGCGGAGCAACCTTTCCTACTCATATAAAACTAATGGTTCCTGATGGCAAAAAGGCTGATTATTTAATAATAAACGGAGCAGAGTGTGAGCCTTATCTTACATCTGACCATCGTTTGATGATGGAAAAAGGAGAAGAAATAATGATAGGTGCTCAGATTCTTATGAAAGCTCTAAAAGTAAAAAAGGGTTTATTTGGTATTGAAAATAACAAACCAGATGCCATAAAACATTTAACTGAACTCTCAAAAAAATATGAAGGGATAGAAATTTGTCCTGTAAAAGTAAAATATCCGCAAGGAGGTGAAAAGCAGCTCATAAAAACTTTGGTAAACAGAGAAGTTCCTTCAGGCAAACTCCCTCTCGATGTCGGCTGCGTTGTTGACAATGTTGGTACTGCTTTTGCTGTTTATGAAGCTGTACAGAAAAATAAACCCTTATTTGAGAGAGTTGTAACAATAACTGGCAAATCTGTAAAAAAACCTTCAAATTTTCTTGTTCGTATAGGGACACCTGTTTCTGAACTAATTGAGAAAGCTGGTGGACTTCCTGAAGATACAGGCAAAGTTATAAGCGGCGGACCAATGATGGGAAAAGCATTAAGCTCTCTTGATATTCCTATTGTTAAAGGTACATCTGGAATTGTAATCATGAAACAATCGGAAACCAAGAGAAATAAAGTTTATGATTGCATACGTTGTGGAAAATGTATTACATCCTGCCCAATGGGCTTAGAACCTTATTTACTGGCCCAACTTGCTGAAAGAAACGATTTTGATAATTTAGAAAAACATTCTATAATGGATTGTATTGAATGTGGTTCTTGCCAATATACTTGCCCTTCTAATAGACCCTTGCTTGACTATATGAGGGTTGGCAAAAATAAAGTTGGTATGATAATAAGGAATAGAAGAAAAAAATAAATGATTTAATAATAATTTAATTAAGTAAAGAAATTTTTTTAATTTTCTCTACTGTGATAAAAATAATAATATGAATTTACTTACTGTATCAGGTTCTCCTCACATTCATGGAGATGAGTCGGTTAAAAAAATAATGTATGGGGTAATTATTGCTCTTATACCTGCTATGATAGTTTCAATATATGTTTTTGGACTTGCAGCAATAATACTAATTTTAACATCTGTAATTTCCTGTGTTTTATTTGAATATCTCATTCAAAAATATTTAATTAAAGGGGAATTGACAATTACAAATGGTTCAGCCATTATCACCGGGATTTTGTTGGCTTTTAATGTTCCCAGTAATTTACCAATTTGGATGATGGTTATTGGAGCACTTGTAGCAATAGGCATCGGCAAAATGACATTCGGTGGTTTAGGGAAAAATCCATTTAATCCTGCATTGGTTGGAAGAGTTTTCCTTTTGATATCTTTCCCTGTGCAAATGACAAGCTGGCCCTTACCTGGTAAGTTTAGTTCTATAATTACAGATGCAATAACAGGACCAACGCCTTTAGGAATTGTAAAAGAAGGAGTAGCAAAAGGAGATGTTATTTCAAGTTTGATGCAAAAAGTACCGGGTTATTGGGATTTGTTTCTTGGAAATTGTGGAGGTTCCTTAGGAGAGGTTTCAGCAGCAGCTTTAATCCTTGGAGGTATTTATATGCTGTTGAAAAAAATTATTACCTGGCATACTCCAGTAGCTTTTATTGGTACTGTTTTCATCTTTACAGGTATATTATGGCTGGTAAATCCAGAACGTTTTGTTGACCCTCTATTTCATCTATTAACAGGTGGTTTGATGTTAGGTGCAATATTCATGGCAACAGATATCGTTACAACACCAATGACAGGCAATGGAAAATTAATATTTGGCATTGGTTGTGGTATTATAACTGTTTTAATTAGAGTTTTTGGAGCCTATCCTGAAGGCGTCTCATTTTCTATATTAATTATGAATGCTTTTGTACCTCTAATCAATAGAGCATGTAAACCAAAAAAATTTGGTAAAGCAGTATTTGTAAGAAACTAAAGAATTAAACAAGGAGATAAAATTATTAACAACATTGATATAATAGTAAATAATAAATCATAAAATGGCCAAAACAGAATCAAGTCTTAAAAATATGGTTTTAACGTTACTCATCATAACAGGAGTAGCGGCTTTTTCTTTAGGAGCTATTTATAATTTAACCAAAAAACCTATTGAAGAATCAAAAAGATTAAAAAAAGAATTAGCTATAAGACAAGTTCTTCCCAATTTTGATAATCTTATAGTTGCAAAAGTTAAGCCAAATGATGGGCCGGATTCTCTTACTATCAGTAAAGCTTATAAGAATAAACATTTGGTTGGCACGGCTATTGAAACTTACACAGATAAAGGATTTGGCGGCAGAGTTAAATTAATGGTAGGTTTTTTGCCTGATAGTACAATTAACAACATCGCAGTTCTTGAACTCAAAGAAACACCTGGTTTAGGTGCTAATATGACAAAATCTAAGTTTAAAGACCAGTTTAATGGGAAAAATCCAGATAAATTCAAATTAATTGTAAAAAAAGATGGTGGTGATGTTGATGCTATAACAGCAGCCACTATTAGCTCACGTGCATTTTGTGATGCTGTTCAACGTGCATTTAACGCTTTTATAAAAGAAGGAGGGAATAAGTAATGAATCAATGGAAAAATTTTACTAAAGGCATTCTTAAAGAAAATCCTATTTTCGTATTGGTATTGGGAATGTGTCCAACCTTAGGTGTAACAACCACGGCAATGAATGGCTTGGGCATGGGATTGGCTACTGCATTTGTTCTTGTTATGTCAAACCTTGTAATTTCTTTAATCAAAAACTTTATTCCGGATAAAGTTAGAATACCTTCATTTATCGTTGTTATTGCATCTTTCGTTACAATAGTTCAAATGGTAATGCAGGCATACACACCAGCACTTTACAAACAATTAGGAATATTTATTCCCCTTATAGTGGTAAACTGTATTATCCTTGGCAGAGCAGAAGCTTTTGCTTCAAAAAACAATGTTATATCATCAATAATAGATGGTTTTGGTATGGGCTTAGGTTTTACGTTGGCACTTACTACATTAGGCAGTTTTCGTGAGATTTTAGGAAGCGGTTCTATTTTTAATATTAAATTTGTTGGAGAAAATGCCAATACAATATTATTATTTTTAATGCCTCCAGGCGCATTTATAGCTCTTGGATATTTAATTGCCATAGTTAACAAAATCAAAAGATCAACATAAAATTCATATTAATTTATAATAAAAAATAATTATAATCTATCATGCACTATATAGTAATCATAATATCTGCAATATTAGTTAATAATATAATATTAGCACAATTTTTAGGAATATGCCCATTTTTGGGAGTGTCAAAAAAAACTGAAACAGCAGTTGGAATGAGTGGTGGTGTTTTATTTGTTATGACATTGGCTACACTGGTAACCTGGTTAGTACAATACTACATACTAAATCCGCTTGAATTGCAATTCATGCAAACTATTACCTTTATTTTAGTAATTGCTGCATTAGTTCAGATGGTAGAAATCATCATAAAAAAAATTAGTCCTCCATTATATCAGGCACTGGGTATTTATCTGCCATTGATAACCACCAATTGTGCTGTACTTGGCGTTGCAATATTGGTTATTCAAAAAGATTTTAATCTGATGGAAAGTGTTGTTTTTGCCATCTCAACAGCTATTGGTTATGGTTTGGCTTTAATAATTTTTTCAGGTCTAAGAGAACATATAGAATTAATGGGTGTTCCTAAAGGTATGCGTGGTGTTCCTATAGCTCTGATCACAGCAGGAATACTTTCCCTCGCATTTATGGGATTTGCTAACTTAGTTTGATAATTATTCATCATAAAAATTGTTGAATACATTAAACCAATGTGTTTTATTTGTTTATATTTTTGTAGTTATATTATTTTCAGTAATTTGTATTTTAATATTTAGAAATTGCAGATTAGTCCCGGGTACTCGCAACTTAATTGCATTTGGTCACAGCCTACCCCGTCACCTCGGGGTATGTTTAATATAATTAAAACCAATAAAAAAAGTTGGTTTTTTTTGTAAATATTAGAAAAATCCCTTCTTGAAAAAATTTTTTTTAAAATTAACACTGAAAAAATATTAATTTAGCAGATAGAGATAATTCATAAAATATTTCTTAAAGGTTCGTATCAATAAAATGTATATTTTAAAAATTCAAGGCACAACACAAATTCCTGATTATATCCAAATCAGAGATGATGATTTTACTTTAATTGAATATTTTCGTTCAAAAAACATAGATAAAATTATTGAGAGATTAGGATTAAAACATAAGCAAAAAGAAATTATTGAAACCATTAATAATGTTCCTTATGCAAAGCTTAAAAAGATAAATATTTAAAAAGCCATAAAATGTCATTTGACACAATAGTAGAACTTGAAAAATTATCAGTATTTCAAAAAAATATTTTGATTTTATCAGATGTAACGTTTCAAATTAAAAAAGGCGAATTTGTATATTTGATTGGAAAGACAGGAGCAGGCAAAACCAGTTTGTTGAAAATACTTTATGCAGATATTCCTGTTGTTGATGGTAAAGCTGTTGTGTGTAATTTTAATTTAAATAAAATTAAAAATAAAGAAATACCTTTTTTGAGAAGAAAATTAGGAATTGTTTTTCAGGATTTTCAACTGCTTATAGATAGAACTGTGAATGATAACTTGTTGTTTGCAATGAAAGCTACTGGCTGGAAAGATAAACGGGATATGAAGATTCGCATTGAAGATGTTCTTAATAAAGTGGGTTTAGCAACAAAAGGATTTAAAATGCCTCATCAACTATCAGGTGGAGAACAGCAAAGAGTTGTAATTGCACGTGCTTTGATTAATGACCCAGAAATCATTTTAGCTGACGAACCAACCGGAAACCTTGACCCTGAAACTTCAGCAGGTATTATGAAGCTGCTATTCAATATTAGCAATTCTGGCAGAGCTGTCCTTATGGCTACTCATAACTATATGTTGATACATAAATTCCCTTCAAGAATCATTAAGTGTGAAAACGGGAAAATTATTAACTCAGAAAATATAACCAATTAATCTCTCAACATTTGCTTCATTAGAATAATGCTCCTTTAGCTTTTGCTCCCTTAATTCAATTTGTTTACTATCAAATTCTCTCTTAAAAATTTCTTCCAATGAAGTTCTTAATTCATTTATTTTATTCGCAATTATACACAGTTCTCTTAAAGAAGTTCCTTCAACCATTTCATTATTTACCAAACAAAATCGCCCGTTATATAAAGTGTTTAGTAATTTTAATTTTAAGCCTGTAGCCTGAAAACTTAATAATATATTAACATGTGCTTCTCTAATCAAATTGAACATTTCTTCGTCAGATGGATTTGAAATAATTTTTATGTTTTTATTGTGCCTTGCAAATTTCAATAAACGTTCAGAAGGATTTAAACCTGCAATTACTAAGGGTATGCTGGAATTATTAAATACATTTTTGATTAAAAAATTAGCAGCTTTATCATTTTCAGATACTGAAAGATTCCCATGATATAAAGCATATTTACCTCTGCCTGTTTTGATTTTTACATCATCATTTGCATGGAAACTTGGTAGGTAATAAATTTTTTTACCAGGAAAATGCTGTTTTAAATAAGCTGTATCACTTTGAGATACAACAAGCATTATTGAAACATTCTTTAAATTTTTTTCATATAATTTTATTTTGATGCTCTCTGTTATAAAATATGTTTTTTTTAAGACATTTTTTTCTGCCTTAAACAAATTGAAATAATACTGATGCTCAATATTGCTTTCTCTGTATATTTTTTTTCTGTTTTTTAAACGTTTATCATCAATATAATAACATGAGTGCAAACCTTCAAAGAGAATAGGATAATTATCTTTTAATAAATTTTGTATTAAGTTTTCAGAACGTCTACTATAAACGATATAAGGCTTATAACTGAGAAATGATAATAAACCTGTCTTTCTTTTATAATAATTTATGCTTTCACAATATTTTTCAAGTTCCTTTGAAGCAATTCTGTTATATTCAAAACAGTGCAAATGAATTCTAATACCCTTTGAATGAAGGGCTTTAAGTTTATAAAACACATCTATAACTCCTCCATAATTTGCCGGAAATGGAACATTAAAAGAAATGATATGTAAATGATTTGTTTTCAAAATTTAGCATTACTTAATATTTATTCATTTAAAAACTTAGTAAGTCTATCAATCCCAGGGGTTATAGATAATTTTTATATACATCTAATAATTTTTTTTCTTCTTTTTCCCAACATAAGTCTTTTGCTGCTAATTTAAGATTATGTTTCCATATTTTTATTTTTTCTTCGTCATTAAGCATACTTTCTATTTTTTTTGCAATATGTCTGGGATTATGATTTTCAATCATATCTCCTATCTCATATTTTTC
The DNA here is from genome assembly GCA_964395505.1 of uncultured Bacteroidales bacterium. Lineage (GTDB taxonomy): Bacteria > Bacteroidota > Bacteroidia > Bacteroidales > AUK083 > AUK083. Next base: position 9,066 of record CAYNBX010000026.1, read on the forward strand.
TATAATTTTTTTTATTTCAATCAATGACGAAGCTAATACAGGCACACCAGCCTGTATATAATCAAATAGTTTATTAGGCAGACTATAACGATAATTAATATTTGTATCTTTATCAAGTGTAAGTCCAATATCTGCATAAATAGTATAATTATATAGCTCATCAAAAGATAGTTTTGGGATAAATATAACTTTATTGTCAAGTTTGAATTGTTTTACATTATTTTTAAGAATTTCAATTACATCACCTCCGCCAATAATAAATAAAACAGCTTGTTCGATATACTTCATAGCTTCAACAGCCTCTTCTGCACCCCTTTGTATATTAATACCTGCACCTTGAAGTAATATAATCTTTTTATTCAATGGCAAACCTAATTCTTCCTTTGACTTAATATATTTTATTTCTCTTTTCGGAGGAATATTTCTTACAACTTTTAAATCAATGCCATATTCTTTTTTATATAATTCTGCAATGGAATCATTAACAGTAAAAACATCTTTTAGCTTTGGGAATATAGATTTCTCAATAAATTTCCAGATATTCTGAACAAAAGGTCTGTTCACTAATTCAGGAGTGCCAGTATAATATTCATGGCTATCATAAACTATTGGAATACTTTTAAATTTATGAATCAAATAATTAGGTAATAAAGTATCTAAATCATTAGAAACCAATAAATCTACTTTATGACATAAAAGGTAAAAAAATAAACGTATATTGTATTCTGCATAGAAAAAAGGACCATTATTAAATAATAATTTCATACGTCTATTTTTATAAATTTTCCCCTCAACGCTCAAGCTATCCCTTAGTTTACGTCCTATAAGCATTACATCAAAACCTAATTTAACTAATGAATTACAAACTTTATTAACGCGCTGGTCTGTTGCTAAATCATTAGTTACAGAAACAATTACCTTTTTCAAGTTTATTATTTTTTTTCAGATGATACAATAATCTCGCTTTTAAACAAAATTAGAATATTCATTTATTTTCTCTTCAAAAATAACAATATTTTATAATTTTAATTTGATAACTAATATTGAGACTAGTCCGAAAAGTCAAACAAAAGAAAATGTTACTAAGACAACAAGTCATAAAGAGTTTATTGTCAACATTTCATCCTTCGTGTCTTTGTGCTCTCGTGACAAAAAAAGACTTTTCGGAAAGGATTCAATATTTGAAAATTCGTAGTTTAGGACTATTCATATTAAACCCCTTCAGGGTTGTATTGTTATTTTGTTTTACAATCTATGCACTTCTTACATAGCTATTCATTTTCAATCCTTTCAGGGCAGTCTAACCTTTATTTAAATTAACCTGTTAAATTTATCGAGAAAGTCGAATCAGGCACTAATACAATTCAATTGGTTTTTGCATGAATAAAGCGGCTTAGTCTGTTTATATAAATTATTAAATTTTGTAAAATCCTCTAATTAATTTATCTTTGAATTTTTTGTTAATAATTATACTTAATGCAAATCAAAAAGAACTATTCACTTAAGCATTTCAATACATTCCACATTGATGTAAATGCGAGATATTTTGTGGAATTATCCAATGAAAATGAGATAAAATCATTTCTTTTATCCCAGCACAATAAAAATTATCCTCTGTTAATATTAGGTGGGGGCAGTAATATTCTTTTCACCAGAGATTTTGAAGGAACGGTATTAAAAATAAAAACTAAAGGCATTGAAATAGTTAATGAAGATGATAATTATGTTTTTATTGAAGCTGCTGCCGGTGAATTGTGGGATGATTTTGTAAAATTTTGTGTCAATAAAAATTTCGCAGGTCTGGAAAATCTTTCTCTTATCCCCGGAAATGTTGGCAGTAGCCCTGTACAAAACATAGGAGCTTATGGCGTTGAATTAAAAGATGTTTTTTTTAAATTAAAAGCTGTTGAAATAAGCACAGGGAATACTCATATTTTTTCAAAAGAAGAATGTGGTTTTGATTATAGAAACAGCATATTTAAAAATGAATTAAAAAATAAATATGTAATTCTATCAGTAACTTTTAAACTTAGCAAAAGCCCAGTATTTAATACTCAGTATGGAACCATAGAACAAGAGCTAAAAATAATGGGTGTAAAAAAAATCAGCATTAGCAATATAAGGGAGGCTGTTTGCAGAATTAGAAAAAGCAAACTCCCTGATACCAGCACATTAGGGAATGCGGGTAGTTTTTTTAGAAATCCAATTATCTACAATAAAAAATATAATGAAATAAAAAAGCATTTCCCTGAAATTACAGCTTTTAAACAAAAAGATTCGACATATAAAATAAGTGCCGGCTGGTTGATTGACCAATGCGGCTGGAAGGGCAAAAGAGCAGGAAATACAGGCGTTTTTAAAAAACACCCTCTTATCCTTGTCAACTACGGAAATGCTAAAGGTTTCGAAGTCCTGAATCTTGCTAAAGAAATACAAAAATCAGTATTTGATAAGTTTGGAATTGAATTAAAAACCGAAGTCAATATTTTATAAATAATTTCAATACTAAAAGTATAAATTTAAAAAAATTAGTTCTTAAAATCAAACTAATATATCAATAATCGGTGTTAGTGTTTTTATGACATTTTTTAATCGGATTTTAAAAATTGCATTCATAGCAGCCTCATAAATCGAAATTTAAAGACATCATACATTAAATGCAGTTATTTTATACATTCAAGTAAATACAAAATTTTAAAAAAAGAACAATTTATGAATTACACACTAATCGGTTTTATTATTTATTTAATTCTTGTATTAGCAGTAGGTTTTATAACTTACGGAAGCAATAAAACACATAAAGATTTTTTTCTTGCAGGGAGAAAATTAAATCCCTGGGTAGTTGCGTTCTCAGAAAGAGCATCAGGTGAGTCTGCATGGTTATTATTAGGTTTACCAGGAGCAGCTCTTGCAACAGGTTTTTTAGAAATGTGGACAGCTCTTGGTTGTATATTAGGTATCACCTTTTATTGGTTTGTTATTGCAAAAGACCTAAGACTTGAATCAGAAAAATATAAATCAATAACACTTACTGACTTTTTTGCTGAGAAATTTGGTAAAGATGATAAAACAATACGTTCTATTGCTATGCTTATCATTGTTTTCTTTTTTACTTTTTACTTAGCAGCTCAGTTCAATGGAGCAGGTAAAGTATTAAATGTAACATTTAATATTCCTCAGATAACAGGAATTACTATTGGAGCTGTAGTCATTATATTTTATACTATGATGGGAGGATTTTTTGCAGTTGCATGGACAGATCTTATACAAGGAATTATAATGATTGGGACCTTAGTAGTTCTACCGATTGTTGGTTTATTTGAGATTAATAATATGGGGCATTCACTTTCTTCAGCAGTTGCCAATGCAGGTGAACAATATACCAGCTTAGTTGGAGGCAAGACAGGATGGGCAGCAGCTGCTGTAATTATTAGTGGATTGAGCTGGGGATTAGGTTATATGGGGCAGCCACATCTATTAACAAGATTTATGGCAATAAAAGATCCCGGCAAAATTAAGGTAAGTAGAAGAATAGCTATTGCATGGGCAATACCTGCATTTTCCGGCTCTTTGCTCATTGGTCTTGTGGGACTTTCAATATATGGACAAGGATATTTTTCTGACGTAGAAAAAATTATGCCTTATCTTGCTAATAACTTACTTCCTGCTGGCTTAGCAGGTATTTGTATATCAGGAGCAATTGCAGCTATGATGTCCACCGCTGATAGTCAACTGTTGGTTATTAGCTCTTCAGTTGTTGAGGATTTTTATCATAAAACTCTTAGAAAAGAACTCCCTGTTAAGAAAATGCTAAATCTTAGCAGGCTTGTAACAGTCTTAGTTGGAATCCTTGGATTTATAATTGCTATTACGTCAAAAAAATTGATATTTACTTTAGTATCTTATGCATGGTCAGGGCTTGGAGCTTCATTTGGACCTGCCCTTTTACTAATGCTAAAATGGAAAAGAACTACTAAACAGGGAGTTATTGCGGGAATGCTCACTGGCACTACCTCAACGGTAATATGGTCAAATATCCCTGTACTTGATAACTTTATAAGTGTAAGATTTGTTTCATTTGTCTTTGCAACCTTAGCTGTTATTATTTTTAGTTTGATGACATCAAAAAAACAATAACATATACGACTTGGCTATGTCTAAGTTTAGTGGGATATTAAATTGCAACTCATTTTAAAACCGATATAATATTTATTCACTTCCATTTCCTTTTTATATAACCCTTAAACCCACATTAATTAGTGTTTGTCCATAATGTCCGATTTCTTTATTT
>CAYNBX010000027.1:0-12817 GCA_964395505.1 uncultured Bacteroidales bacterium
TACATTGTCTTTCGGAGCTTACAGAGCAAGTAGTCATATAATATTTATCATCAATGTGTGAAATCCTTGCATCTTCAATTCCATATTCCTGATAACTCTCTTGTGGAGAAATAATTTTATCGTAATGGATTTTAACTATTTCTCTACCATCGCTGCTAAGTTCAACAGGCAATATCCAGGAAATTGAAGTAACAACACATACAGAAGTAGGTAAATATTTTTTAATTATAAAAATGCGCGGGTCTGAAACATCTACGTCATCAAGTTTATAGTTATCAAGAACATATCCTTTTTTAGTATCTTTTCGTATGCAAAAAATTTCTCCTGACTGAATTGGATTTTTCAATGCTTCTGCAACTCTTACCATTAAAATCAAATTGCCGTTTTTCAGTCTTGACATTCCAGGATTGAAAGCACCGAGAACATAAGTCTCAGCATTAATATCTTTTCTCAAAGGGGAATATGAAAGATCAATATTTTCGGGTTTTAGAATAATTTTATCAAAGTCAAATTTTTTCATTATTTAGTGTTTATGTTTTTGTAGTTCGTATATTTTATCAATTTAAGATATAGAAATTGGAAATTAGACCCGAGTACTCGGATTTAATTTCCGGTTTCGCCAAATAATCATTACCTTCCCGAGAAATTGAGTCAAGTTATGTGTTTAAATTAAATTTAAATTCTTTTTGGTCATAGATGTTTCATGTCTTCTTTAAATATCATACATCGGTTGACCTGTTAAAATATCTTGCGGATATTTGTAACACAGCTCAGCCAACACGTCTTCATGGCTAATTCCCACATTTAAAACCGTATCGTTACCTCCATAATAAATCAAAATTGTTCCATCGTTTAATCTTCTTGCCCCACAAGTAAAAACCACATTCGGTACATGCACATAATCTGAATTTTTCACTTTACAATCATCACGAGAGGGGAATAAAATCGGGATATTAGAAACTCGTATTTTTTGAGGATTTTCTAAATCGTGAAGCATCACACCAAGCACATAGGGATTACCATCCATTGTTTTTCTAACACCATGAAAAATACTTAACCAGCCATATTTTGTTTTTATTGGCGGAGCTCCTGGTCCTATTTTATCTGAAAAAGAACTGGGACCACCGCTTTGTTTCATCAATGTTTCATTATTAAGCTGCCATTTGTTTTTAAAAATATCATCTGTGTAACCTATATGAATTTCTGAATATTTTCCGCCTGTAACATCAACAGTATTATCATTTGGTCTGAAAAGCGCAACAAATTTATTATTTATTTTTTGCGGGAAAATAACAACATTTCTCATGTCGATATTCATTATGGTCCCATGTCTAACAACTGATTTAAAATCTTTAGTGGTTGCCATTGAAATTCTGACTTTATCTTTTATTGTTCCGTGATAAGCACTATATGTAATGAAATAAGTATCATTAATTTTTGTTATTCGCGGGTCTTCTACGCCACCTTTTTCATTTTCTATTAATTGTTTAATATCTAAACCCTCAGCTATTTTGTCTTTTTTTGTACAAGGTTTAAGAAAAGGTGTGGGATTAATTTTCCAATCTGATAATCCGTCATTGCTTTTTGCTAATCCAATAAGTGAAATTCCATTACGCAGATGAGAGCGAAAAAGCAAAATAGTTTTATCACCAAATTCGGTAATACCTGCATTGTGAACAGTAATTACTTTTAATGCCGGATTATCCCAGATTCTGTTCACATCATGGCAAGTTAATATAGGATTACTTAGGAACCTTTGAACGGGATTGTACAGGTTTATCTTATATTTTTCTCCTTGTACTTCAATAATTTTTGTTGATGAATTCATTTTAATCGATAATTTTTAACTAATTGTTTAGCAATGTTATTTGACTCAATTGCCTGCATACTCAAGAGAGCTTCAATAGTTGATTCTGCTCCTGAATTATAATTGATTTTATTTGTTGAATCAATGCCATCAAATGCTATTCCTGAACTTGTATTGTACATAGTTTGCTTAGCCGAATTATTACCAAAAAACCAGGTTGATAAATTTGCTGCTTCTTTTGCAAAGTTATTATCTCCGGTAATTGCATAAGCTTCTAAAGAAGCATATATCATTGGAGTTATACTATAAGCTATTTGTGGAAATTTACTATAATCCTCCATCATTAATGAGTCGTTATTATTTACTAATTTAAACTGATGAATAAAACCTTTTTTAATACAATACGGGTAAAAATATTTTACTTCATTCAATCCAGCAGTGATTAATGTGTCATTTTGCAATATTCTGCCAGAATATAATAGTGCATAAGCCTGCATATTTCCCCAGGCATGCCAAATATTTTTCCAGGTCAAAAAAGCATAATAAGGAAAAGTATCCTTGTCCCCAAATTGATCGCTTGTTAATGCTTGACTTAATCTTAAAATTAAATTTTTAAGCACAGTTGATTTATTTATCTGATAATAATTTGTAAGAGCAATTATTATATAAGAAATCTGATCTGCACCAAAAGTTACGTCATATTTAGGAATTTCAAGTCCATCTATTTCAACGGTTTCTGTTGAAGGAGAAAATCGTTGTTTTATTTTTTCAATCAATTGATTCATTATTGGAATTGTTTGAACTTTTAAATCTTTTAATTCTGGTGCTTTAACAAGATTTAGTTCAGATAAAGCCCATAAAGCTCTCCATGACCAAAAGTTAGGAATAGGTTTACCATTTTGAATTGTAGTATTTATTTCATTATTAGGTAACATAAAATTGTAGAAATAAGCATTATCGGCTTTCATATATACAAGAAAATTAGTCATTGATTTTATTTTTTCAAGATATTTTCTTTTCTGCTTAATTCTATATTGACGGCAATAAAAGACTAAAGCTCTGGAGACATCATCAACACATGTAAATCCTTCATTGTCACTGGTAACAACCTGATAATCTGGTGCACTACTGTAAATCCAGATTGTGCCTAAATGTTTGTTATTAATATCAATTTCCTGGTATAATTGTTCTAAATGAGCAGTATTTATAAGTGTGTTATCAGTTTCATTTTTTTTATAACAAGAACTTAAAAAAAATAACAGTAAAAATAAATATTTAATATTTAACATAGCGCCCTTGTTTTAGTAACTCGTTCAAAACATTATCAATATCAACAATAGCGAAACTAAAAGCAGTATCAGAAAGTGCATAAGGTATGATAAAGAAATTATAATGTTTAAGAAAGCCACAAGTATAAACAACATTAGGAACATAGCCTTCGCGTTCATGACCATTAGCACTAAAAAACGGTTTGTCTAAAGAGTTTAACACTATTTCAGGATTATGTAAATCGAGTAAAGAGGCACTCATAACATATTTTCTAATAGGACCAACAGCATGTGTTAATAACAACCAACCATATTTGGTCTTTACAGGGCTGCCGCTATTTCCTAACTGGACAGAATCCCATTCAAATTGTGGTTTTTGTATTGTTTTATAATCATCCCAGAAATAAAGGTTATCTGAATACATTATGGAAATATTTTCTCCTCCCTGTCTGCCAATCATTGCATATTTCCCATTAATTTTTTCAGGAAATAGAGCCATTCCTTTGTCAAATGCAGCTTTGCCGTATAATGAATGAATTGTAAAATAATTAAAATCTTCAGTTTCTATAATTTGAGGACGAATATCTTTCCCATTATAAGCAGTATAAGTACCAATATATCTGGACTTATTATTATCTGAAAATTTGACAAGTCTAAGGTCTTCCATTCCATTTAATTCTGCTTTTGACCTAGGGAAGATAACTCTGCTGTTTATATCAATATTTTTATCAAAAGAAAACTCATAATTAGTATCAAATATATCAAACAATGCTTTTTTGGTAAAATCAATATTTTCTTGCTCATTATTATCAATGTTATCAATTATCTGCAATGCCTGGCATCTTGTGAATTTTTCAGGAAAATATTCAAATACTGAAGCATTAAAATCTTTATAATATTTAGCTCTTTTTATCACAAAGTCTTTTAGGTAAAAAGAATTTTCTAATTTGCTTGCACAAACCAAATTAGAAGGCACAGCATCTAATGTTACTTTTCCTTCTTTTGTTATTACTCCTGTTCTGAATTCAATTGAAGATATATGCCCTTCTCCTGTTGCTCTGAGACTAATAATAAAACGAACCTCACCATCTTTTAACCCTTTTTGATTATAATGAATTACAATAGAAGGATTAAATAAAGCAGCCGATTCAATTGAATATTCTTTTGTAAAATAAGAACCTAATAATAACTTTTTTTGTAAGGATAGAATTTCAGGAGAAGGAACAAAAGACTCAATATTTTTGTAGTGTTTTAATAATACTTCCTTAAAGTTAATATGCCTGCTTTCAAATTCCTTCAATACCTGGTTTAATGTCTTTTCAGCAATTTTTTCATCTAATGAAACTATTTTAGACACAAGAAGAGCAATTCTATTGTTTCCTTTTAAATCCAAATATAAGGGAATCACTCTTTTGGGTTTTGACTTAATCTTAATATTAGTTCTTTTAACAGTAATCATCACATTAAATATTGTTTATTATTATTTTATCCTTTAAGACCTGAAGAAACCATACTTTTTATAAAATATTTTTGAAAAAATAAATACGCAATCATAATTGGCATAGCCAGCAGTACAGCTGATGCTAATTTTACACCTAATTGAGCTTCTGCTCGACCTCCAACGGCAAATAATGTAACTAATTGCGGCATAGTCATAAGATTTTCATTTCTTATTACAATTAATGGCCATAACACATCATTCCACGAATTCATAAATGTTATTAATGACACAGTAATAATTGTAGGAATAATATTTGGCCACAACACCTTGAAAATTATTTTTATTTCGCCACAGCCGTCAACTCTTGCTGCATCAATTAAATCATCAGGAATTGTTTTGAATATTTGCCTGAACATTATAATAGCAAATGCACTATTTAAAGCCGGGACTATCAGAGCAGCAAATGTATCAACCCATTTGAATTCTACCATTAAAACATAATTAGGAATTAATGTCATCATAAAAGGAAGAGTCATTGTAAAAACTAAAATATAAAATAAAGTGTTTCTGCCTTTGAATCGCATTTTTGCAAGAGCATATCCTACCATTGACCCAAAAACTACAACACCTAAAGTCGAAAAACTTGCAACGATTGTACTGTTTAGCAGTGATTTAAAAATTGGAATTTTAGTAAACATTTGCGAATAATTGTCAAAAGTTAATCTTTGAGGCAAAAAATAAAGATTCCCTATTTGACTCTCAGGTGTTAGAGAGGCAATTATCATCCAAAAAAATGGATATAAAAAGGTTAATGCAGCTATAGCTAATAATATATGTGTTATAATTTTTCTTAAACTCATTTTTTTAATAAATTCTTATATTATCTTTTATTTATTCATCTCTTTCAATAGCATATTTCTGAATTACAACAATTATCATAATAATAACAGAAAAAGATAATCCTATTGTTGCAGAATATCCCATATGATAAAACTCGAATGCTTGTTTGTAAATATATAACATAGCAGATAATGTGCTATTTAAAGGGCCCCCGCCTGTCATAATATATGGTTCAATAAACAGGCCAAAACCTCCGATAGTAGAAAGAATGACAATCATAAAAATTGTAGGATTTATCGCAGGTAATGTTATGTACCTAAATTTTTGCCACTGACTTGCTCCTTCAACATCAGCAGCTTCATAATATCTTTGAGGTACAGTTTGCAAGCCTACAAGAAACAAAATAACATATAAACCAACATTTTTCCACGTTGCCATAAGAGCAATGGAGATTATCGCTATGTGTGTATTCGTCAGCCATTCAATTTTCCCTAATCCAATGCTTTTTAATATATTATTTATTAGTCCTGAATTGTATCCATATAATTGCTGCCATAAAATAGTAACAACAACACCTGAAATTATAAATGGTAAGAAGAAAGATGCTCTAAAAAATCCTTTAAATAATATTTTTTGATTCAGAAAATATGCAAGAGTTAATGCTATGATGATTTGCAGAGGAATATGTATAAATAGAAAAATAAATGTATTATATATAGCTTGCCAGAATAACCTGTCTTGAAACAATCTTACAAAATTATCAAATCCAACATAATGCATTGGAGATATTATATTCCATTTATGGAAAGTTAATATAACAGAAAAAACTACAGGAAAAGCTACAAATATTAATAAATGTATCAAGTATGGTGATACAAGGAAATATGGCAAAATTGATTTTTTCAACTTTCTTTTTTGCATCTTATTACTTTTATCTAAATTGTTTACTTTTTTGTACGAAGCAAAACATTAACTGCTTTTTCAGCATCCTTAACAGCTTTTTCAGGGCTCTTTATATCATATACTACACAAGCCTCATATTCTTGTGATATAATATCAAAAACTTCTGTTGAAACCTCGCAGTTATCTATACCTTTTATATATCTTGCTTGTTTTGCAAAGATTTTTAATTTAGGATTCCCCCTGAAAAATTTTTCATATTCTTTCAAAGTATCTATTCCATATCTTCGTGGTAATTGACCTGTTGTCTCAAGAAATTTCAAGTCACCTTTTTTATCAGTCATGGTTTTAATAAATTCAAAAGCCAATTGTGGTTTTTTACAAGTATTAAATATAACAATACTTTTGGGATCACAATAAGTGTAAATATGCCCTTTATGATTGTCAGGAACAGGGATTTTATAAAAGCTGTATTCAAAACCTTTTGGTTTGAATTTTTCCAAATGTTTAATTTCCCAGGGTCCTGTAAATTTCGTAGCTACTTTCCCTGCAATAAAAGGATCTCGTCCTGCAGATTGTTGGTCTTTTGAAAAGTAATCATTTTTATATGATTCTTGTAAAAATCTAAACACACCGATAGCATATTTATTATTAAAATATGCTCTATTATTTTTTACTAAGGGCAAACCATTAGATGCTGCTATATATAAAGGATAAAAATTAAATAATCGTTCGTACCAAATAGATTTAACAGACGTGTTGCCAAACCATTGATCAATATAACCGTCTCCATTAAGATCCTTTTTGAATTTTTTAGCTGCTGATAGATACTGAGAATAGGTTAGAGGTAAAGAATCAAGATTCAAAGTGGCAAGTAATCTTTTATTATATAAAGTCATTATTGGATTTATCTTCCATGGTATTTGATATATATGTCCGTCTGATGAAGTGATTTCTTTAATTGTTAAAGAATCACAACGGCTGTGAATAAATTCATTAAATCCTTTTATGGTATCAAGTTCTATCAAAACATGAGATTTTGCATAAAGCTCTACTGTACCCTGCCACATATTTGAATAAATATCAGGTGTGGTTTTTCCAACAACAGCTGCCAGTACCATCTCTTCACTTGATTGTCCTGCAGGGACAGGTTGAAATTTTATTGTATTTTCAGGATGCTGCTTGTTCCATTGGTTAACCATTGCTTGTGAAAAAATTATTTCACCATTGTTATTTGACGACCAATAGCTCAATGAAGCATCTTTCTTTGCCTTTCCCCGGCTGCAACTATTCATAAGAATCATCAAACCCAATATGTATAGAACATATTTATAATTCACTTCTTTATTTTATAATAATAACTTTTTCCCCTATTGAATATTTTTTGTCTCTTATTTGTAAAAAATAAATCCCTGTTTCCAAGCCATTTATATTTACCCTATATATTTTTTTTGTTTTTGTTAACCAAGTTCCTTCAACTATTTTTCTACCTAAGTTGTTAAATAATTGATAATTACATCTATCACCAATCTCGTTTCCTATATAAACCATAAAATCTCCATGGTTTGGATGCTGAGCAAACATATTCATTTCTGTTACAGTTAATAACAAAAATAATATTAACCCCTTCATTTTAAATAAAATAATAATCTAAATTATTGATTTTTGTTTTTCTTTTAATAATTTGTTTCTAAATATTTTAAAGATATATGCTTTAACATAAGTAACATTGGAATTTTTGTTTTTCAATTCCCAGATTTTTAAAAATATATCCTGTATCGTATCTGCAATATGAGCATTATTGCAGGTTAGTCTTGTTCCATAAAAAAATAAATCTTCATAAAATCTGTAAAATAATTTACTTAAGGCATCAGGATTACCTTTTCTTATCTCATTCCAAAGCTGAAGATCGCTTTTAATTGAATGTTTCTGATATTTATGAATATTATTATTCATTAAAATTATTTTCTTTTTGTCAACATAACCTGTCCTTAAAATAAAAAAAAATAATTCTGATTTGTTTGTAAATGAATTATCACTTAGTTGCAAAATTAACAATTATTTAAAAGAAGATAATTATATTTTATCACTGAAACTCATAATTCCCCACGGTTTATTATTTTTGCATCTGATTAATAAAAAATTATGCCGTTAAAGTATAAAAAAAATAAATCAGGGTGTTTTACTTTGTATCCGGGAAATAATAGAATCTGAAAATGAGCTCATAAGTAATATTGCATTAAAAGATAAGGAAATTAAATTTTTTAAAACATTAAAAAATCCATTACGGAGAAAGCACTGGTTGAGTTACAGAAATATTATTAAAAACTTTTTGAAAGATGAGGATATGGAAATTTATTATAATGAAAATTTAAAACCCCATTTTCTTAATATAAATTATAATTTCTCTGTGTTTCATTCATGCGATTTTTCTGCTCTTACCTTAAAAAAAATAATAAAACAAGTATTGAAATTGAGCAGATAAGCCCAAGAGTGAAAAAGGTTATCACTAAATTTTTAAATGATTATGAAAATAAAAATTTTAGTACATAAAAAATCTTTCAATTGAAAAATAATATTTTTACTGTGATACAAAAGAATAGCTTTTAAAACTTTACGGCAAAAAAACTCTGGATTTAAAAAAAATTATAATTCATGATTTCGATTATAATAAATATAATGATATTAATTTTTCATCAGGGAAAATAAAGGCTAAGATAAAAACCAAAGATTATAAAGGAGAATATATTTTAAACTATACTAAATTAAATAATTATATGTTAGTATATTTGGTATATATTATAGAAAACAAAGCAAAGACAATATGAGTAAAAGCATTTACAAAGAGATAGAGAAAAAGATTTTGGTATTGGATGGTGCAATGGGAACAATGATACAAAAATATAATATTAGTGAAGAAGAATTCAGAGGTAAAAGGTTTGCTAATCATCCATCAGAACAAAAAGGCAACAACGACCTTTTATCATTAACAAAACCAGAGATTATCAAGAATATTCACACACAATTTTTAGAGGCAGGAGCAGATATCATTGAAACTAATACATTCAATGCTAACAGAATTTCTATGTCTGATTATAAAATGCAGGATTTTGTTTATGAAATGAATGTTACTGCTGCTAAAAATGCAAAAGAAGTTGCAGATAAATTCACATTGCTAAATCCCGACAAGCCTCGTTTTGTTGCAGGTTCAATTGGACCTACAAATAAATCAGCCTCAATATCACCTGATGTAAATAATCCTGCTTATAGAAATGTAACTTTTGATGATCTAATCAAAGCATACAAAGAACAGGTAGAGGGCTTGATTGACGGTGGAGTTGATTTATTATTAATTGAAACAGTGTTTGATATACTTAATGCAAAAGCTGCTTTATTTGCTATTGAAGAGGTATTTGATAAGAAAAACAAAAGAATCCCTGTATCAGTTTCAGTAACTATTGCAGACAAAAGTGGAAGGACTTTATCAGGACAAACTGTTGAAGCTTTTTTGATATCTCTTTCTCATGCAAATTTATTTAGTATTGGATTGAACTGCTCTTTTGGTGCTGAAGGCTTGCGTCCTTTCATAGAAGAGGTATCAAAAAAAGCCTCTATTTATGTCAGTGCTTATCCAAATGCTGGTTTCCCCAATGAACTCGGAGAATACGACGAGACTCCCGAAAAAATGGCATCTCAAATAAAAATATATTTAGATAACCAACTAGTTAATATCATTGGAGGTTGCTGCGGCACCAATCCTCAACATATAAAATTATTTGCTGAACTAGCTGCAAAAGCCAAAAAAAGAAAAGTCCCTGAAAAAAATATTATTACACAACTAAGCGGACTGGAACCTCTGACAATATATAAGGAAAGTAATTTTATTAATATTGGTGAAAGAACTAATGTTGCAGGTTCACGTAAGTTTGCTCGTTTGATAAGAGAAAAAAAATACGAAGAAGCTTTGTCCATTGCTCGCCATCAAGTTGATAATGGGGCACAAATAATTGATATAAACATGGACGATGCTATGCTTGACGCTGAAAAAGAAATGGTTAATTTCTTAAATTTACTTGTTTCAGAACCTGATATAGCTCGTGTACCTTTTATGATTGATTCATCAAAATGGAATGTCATTGAATCAGGATTAAAATGTTTGCAGAGCAAAGCGGTTGTTAACTCTATAAGTTTAAAAGAAGGTGAAGAAATATTTAAGAAACGTGCTGAAAAGATAAAAAGATACGGAGCTGCTGTTATTGTGATGGCTTTTGATGAGAAAGGACAGGCAGCAAACTATAAACGTAAAATTGAAGTCTGTAAACGAGCTTATGACATTCTTGTTAATGAAGTTCATTTTCCTCCTCAGGATATTATTTTTGACCCAAACATTCTGGCAATAGCTACTGGCATTGAAGAGCATAATAATTTTGCTGTTGATTTTATCAATGCAACAAGATGGATAAAACAAAATCTGCCTTATGCTAAAGTCAGTGCTGGAGTGAGCAATCTTTCATTTTCGTTTAGAGGGAACAATACAATACGACAGGCAATGCACTCTGTATTTCTTTATCATGCTATTAAAGCAGGACTGGATATGGGTATTGTAAATCCGGCTATGCTGCAAATTTATGATGAGATACCTGAAGATTTGCTGCAACTGGTTGAAGATGTTGTATTAAACCGCCGAAAAGATGCCACTGAACGTCTTATTGATTTCGCACAAAATATTAAAGAAAAATCTGATAATTTTATCAAGACTGATAAATGGCGAAACAACACTGTTGAAAAACGCTTAGAACATGCTCTCATCAAAGGTATAACCAATTATTTAGAAGATGATCTGGAACAAGCTCGAAAAAAATATCCTTCAAGTCTTAGCATTATTGAAGGTCCCTTGATGAATGGAATGAACATTGTTGGTAAATTATTTGGCGAAGGGAAAATGTTTCTGCCGCAAGTTGTTAAAACTGCCAGAGTTATGAAACAAGCTGTTGCAATATTACGCCCTTTTATTGAAAAAGAAAAATCAAAAAAAGACAAATCAAGTTCTTCTGGTAAAATTTTACTTGCAACAGTAAAAGGCGATGTTCATGATATTGGAAAAAATATTGTTGGCGTTATACTCTCATGTAATAACTATGAAATTATCGACTTAGGAGTTATGGTCCCTGCTGAAAATATTTTAAAAGTTGCTAAAGATAAAAAAGTAGATATTATAGGCTTAAGTGGTTTAATAACTCCTTCACTTGAAGAAATGGTTAATACAGCTAAACAGATGGAAGAACAAGGTTTTAAAATACCTATTATCATTGGCGGTGCTACAACATCAAAAATTCATACTGCTGTAAAAATAGCTCCTGAATATTCCGGCGCTACTGTGCAAGTGAAAGATGCTTCTCAAAGCGTATCTGTTGTTAATAATTTATTATCAAAATCTAAAAAACAAAAATATATTGAATCAATAAAAAATGAATATCAAACTTTAAGAGATAAATATTTAGAAAAAAAAACTATTAAATATCTATCACTTAAAGAAGCTCGTGAAAACAAACTAAAGATACAATGGGATAATATTTTAATAAAAAAACCAAATTTAAGCGGTATAAAAGTATTCGATTATTATCCTCTTGAAGAGATAAAAGATTATATTAACTGGTCTTTTTTCTTTAAAGCCTGGGATATGAAAGGCAGGTTTCCTCAAATTCTTAAACATCCGGAAAAAGGTAAAGAAGCACAAAAATTATATAATGATGCACAAAATTTTTTGAAAGAAATCATCAGTAAAAATATGTTAAAAGCAAAAGCTGTAATTGGTTTATTCCCTGCCAACTCAGTTGAGGACGACATTGAAATATATGAAGATGAATCCCGTTCAAAAACTTTAAAAATAATTCACAACTTACGCCAACAGTCTGTAAAAGAAAATAAATATCCAAATTTATCTTTATCTGATTTTATTGCTCCAAAAAAAAGTGGTATTAAAGATTATATTGGAGCTTTTGCTTTAACAACAGGGCTATGCATAGAAAAATGGATAAAACTCTATGAAAATAATAATGATGATTATAACATTATTATGATAAAAGCCTTAGCTGACAGGTTAGTTGAAGCTTTTTCCGTGTTAATGCATCTAAGAGTAAGAAAAGAATTTTGGGGCTATGCTAAAAATGAAAATTTGATAAAACAAGAATTATTTAAAAATAAATTTCAAGGCATTCGTCCTGCAATTGGTTATCCTTCATGCCCTGACCATTCTGAAAAGAAAACTATCTTTGAATTATTAAATGTTGAAAAAAATACAGGAATAAAACTAATAGGAAATTTTTCAATGTATCCAACAGCTTCTGTTTGTGGTTTGTATTTTGCTAATCCTAAATCAAAATATTTTGCAGTAGGTAAAATAACAAATGAACAAGCTGAGGACTATGCAAAAAGAAAAAACATTGACATTGAATTTATTAATAATATCTTAGCGTCTAATTTGATATAATCAATTTATATGAAACATCTATGTACAAAAGGAATTTAGATTTTAGATTTTTGATTTTAGATTTAATTTGG
>CAYNBX010000028.1:0-12442 GCA_964395505.1 uncultured Bacteroidales bacterium
TAATTTCAAACATTACTAATATTTTTTTAAGATAAATATTTAATAATGAGTTATAAATAAAAATATAAAAAGATGAAGTATAAACATAAACTTTTTCAAGGTAAAACTCTTGCAATATTATCAGGAGGAGGAGATACACCAGCAGTTAATTCGAGTATTGAATCAATAAAGAATAGGGCTTCGCTGCTTGGTTACAAGGTTTATGGTATAAGGAAGGGCTGGAAAGGTTTGTTAGGCGATGGAGATATTGTGGATCTTACAAATCAGCCTTATGACGCCTGGTATGGAGGGAGTGCCTTAAACTCGAGCAGAACAAATCCTTTCCCATCTAAAAAAAATCCTGAGAATAGAATTCCACAAATACTAAAAAATCTTAAAAAGTATAAGATTAATGTTTTGGTTACTATTGGAGGTGATGATACTAATGGAGCAGCAAAACGACTTTATGAAACAGAAGGCGTCCCTGTTATCGGTTTTCCAAAAACCATTGATAATGATTTAAGAACGAGAACCATACATCATTATAAAAATAAAGATATTGAGGCTGTTCTTTGCCCCGGTTTTCCATCTGCTGCAAAAGCAATATTAGAATTTGCTGACAGGATAAAAACAACAGCTCAATCTCATAACAGGATTATAGTACTTGAAGTTATGGGACGTAATGCAGGTTGGCTCACTGGAGCAGCTGTTTTTGGCGGTGATAAACTAGCCCTTGTCCCTGAATTTGAAATCACAAAGGAACGTAAAGAGTTTTTCTTTGAAACTGTTAAGGAAACCTATTTGAGTTCTCCCAAAAAAGCTCTTGTCATTCCAGTTTCTGAAGGCGTTAGATGGTATGACGAAAAAAAAGATAAAATCGATGTTGTTTATGCAAGTTCTGAAGTCGATGAATATGGTCATCCGAGATTTGGTGGCATTAGTGGAATTATCTCTTCTGAAATATCTAAAAGACTCGGCATTGACGCAAGAGCTCAAATAACCGCTTATTATGCTCGCTCAGGGGAATGTCGTAAGTATGACCGCAGATTAACTACTACTCTTGCTGATAAAGTCGCGGATCTTTTGATTAGAGAAGATTATGGTAAAATGCCTGTACTAAAAAAAATGGTACCTTATCAAGAACTAGAAGAATTTAATACTTCTACTATTGATATGGGAAATATTGGTAATCGTCCTTTAGCTGATGAATATTATAATATAAATAAATTCAGATTTACTGACGCTTATAAGGATTTCTTGTCTAAAATATTAGGACATCCACAATTGAATGACTTTGATTATAATTTTCCTGTTGTAATACCTCAAGGTTAAAGATTAAAATTTTATATAATTAATTGTTTTTCACTATCATCTGAATAGTAGAACGGCTTTTTTGTTCTAATAAAATTTCTTTACCTTTTATCACTTTGTCAACAGCTGATTGATTATAATGCCTTATTGTTATTAATTCTAAATTTTTATTATATTTTATATTATAATTTTTTTTCAGCTTATTTGTTAATTGTTTTATTTTATATTCCTCATAATCAACACAGGCAGAAAAGCTAATTGCAGAATTTTGCATCAAATTAATTTTTATAGAATACAGATCAAAAGTCTTAAAAATAAAGGATAAGTTTTTTTCAACAATAAATGAAAAATCCTTAGAAGAAATAGATAATAACACTTGATTTTTTTTAATGATATATGAAGGAATAATATCATTATTTTTTTTGATGTCATAAATTAAAGAGCCTTTATTATCAGGCGCAACAAAGGATTTAATGATTAAAGGTATTTTTTTATTCTCTAAAGGTTTTATGGTTTTTGGATGAATAACTTTTGCGCCGTAATACGATAATTCAATAGCTTCTTTATATGAAATATTATCAATTTTTTTAGTTTCTTTAAAATATTTTGGATCCGCATTGAGCAAGCCCGGAACATCTTTCCATATAATCACTTCTTTAGCATTTAATGAATGAGCAAATATTGCTGCTGAAAAATCGGAACCTTCCCTGCCCAAAGTACTTGTTTTATTATCTAAAGTGCTTCCTATAAATCCCTGTGTCAATGCTATCTTTTGTGAATCATTATTTTTAGAAAAAAAAGGCAACAATGTTTTATTGATTAAATTGATGGTCTGTTCCCAGTTTACTTTTGCTTCACGATATGTTTTATCTGTTTTAATTAATTCACGTACATCATACCATCTATTATAAATACCAACTTCATTAAGATAATAACTTATTATTTTTGATGATAATAATTCTCCATAAGGAACAATCTGGTCATACTCAAAATCAAAATCATATCTGATTTTTTTGTCTATATACTGCTTTAACTCTTTGAATAAAGAATCTATTTCAGAAAAAATAATATTTCTCTTGTCCTTAAAAAGTTCGTTTAAAAGACCATAATGATACTTTTTAATTGATTCTAAATGCTTATTCAAATTTTTGTATTCATAAAAATAATCACAACATAGACCTTCAAAAGCATTAGTTATTTTATCCATTGCTGAAACAAGGACTACAACATTTTCCTTTTGATATTTTTTAAGAATGACAGCTATATTTCTAACAGCTTCAGCATTATTAACAGAAGCACCACCAAATTTTAAAACTTTTATCTTCATTTATTTTTTATGCTTTCATTATTTTTAAAATCATAATAATTTAGCAAAAGAAAAAAAGGATGAACAATAGGGCTAAACTTTATCATCAAAATGCGGGGACAAAAATACACAATGGTTTTTACTATATTAAATATTTTATAGAAAATATAGTTGTAAAGTTTCACCACCTTGTTCCAAAAACCAAAAATAATTTTTAAAATAAAAATGTAAAAACTATTATTTGGAATATTAAAACGCTGTATTTATCTAAAAAAAATACTCGTTATTCTATATAAAAGTTTAAAGTAAAAAGTAAAGAATTCATGTATATGATTTTCGTGTAAATTAGTGTAATTCGTTTATAAAAAAAACAGGTGATAGATAAATCTATCACCTGTAAGTCAGGTCAGAATAGTTATTATTCTTCTTTTCCCCCTTTTTTTATCTCCGATAATCTCTTCTCAATAGATTTTAACTGTTCTGAAAGAATTTTAGTTTGATTTTCCAGGTAAGTTTTTTCAGAAGCTTCTGAATAAGTTGGTGCAGGATATGCAGAGCCATAATAGTATCCGTAACCCCTTCCATAACCATAACCTCTACCATAGCCATATCCCCTTCCATAACCTCTTCCGTAACCTCTTCCATAACCCGGATTCATATATCCCGGTGCATTGCTACCAGAACAATAACCTAATCCCCTTCCTGTCATTGGCCCCATACCATCAGGACCAGTTCTATCACCTCTTGGCATAATTACCTCCTTTTTTTATGATTAAACAATAATAATTTTAATTTTATCCTTATATCCGCAAACTAAATCTTAGTCAAAGCCGAACTGCACGTCATTGTTGGGAATGCTCGCTCAGACATTCTCTACGTGACAGGGGCTGCGATTGCGATACTCTTCGCTGTTCTATGCTAACACTGATATACATTTCAACTTTTCGCTGCGAAGTAATTGGCGGATTTAAGTTTCATTTTCTCTTTAATTTATATTTAAAAGTCTTAACAAATGTATTCATTTTGCAAAAGTAATGAACTTATGTTCAAAACGAAAATTATTTAAATTTATTTTTAATTTTTTTTTATAATGCGAAATAATATTTTTTTAATCTATCGATTTAATAACAGTTTATAAGTTGGAAATGTTCATTATTTGTAATTTTGAAGTTTTAATTTGAAACAAAAAATAAAAACGAATTGAATTTAAAGAAGTTAATTTCATTATATAAAAATGATTTTAAAACAAAATCTATTATTGAATATCTGAAAAACAATAATAAAAAACGTATTCAATTACAGGGATTAGCAGGTTCATCTAGTTCTATACTTGCAATATCAATTTTTGAGCAATTACCTTCCTTATATATTTTTTTATTATCCGACAAAGAACAAGCTGCTTATTTTTATAATGACCTTGAAAACATTTTTAATGAAAAGTCATTAAGCTATAATGAGAAAAAAATACTTTTTTATCCTAATTCTTATAAAAGATCTTATGAGTTTGAAGCAGTAAATAATACGAATATTTTATTACGTACAGAAGTTCTAAAAAGAATAAATTCTTCAAATAAAATAATAGTAGTAACTTATCCTGAGGCATTATCTGAAAAAGTAATTACAAAGAAATATTTAAAAAAGAATACTTTAGTACTTAAAGTCAAAGAAAAAGTTACTATTGATTTTATTACAGATCTTTTGCTTGAATACAAATTTGAATGTGTCAATTTAGTTGTTGAACCCGGTCAGTTTTCAATTCGTGGAGGTATAGTTGATGTTTTTTCTTTTGCAAATGAATATCCGTTTAGAATTGAATTTTATGGTGATTATATTGAATCACTTCGAACTTTTGACCCTGGCTCTCAGCTCTTTGTTGATAAACTTTCATCAATAACAATAATACCAAATATTAATGATATAGAAATTAGCGAGACTCGTGAATCATTTTTGTCTTTTGTTCGTAGAAATTCAATATTATGGATTGATGATTTTATTTTTATTGCTGACAGAATAAACCAGAACTTTGAAAAAGCAGAAAAATATTATTCAGGCTCAGATAACAAAGATGAACATCTTAGTTTTAATGAATTATTTATAACAGCTAAAGATTTTAAAAAAGATATACTCAATTTCTCAATTGTTGAGTTTGGTAATCATTTCTACTTTGATAAGGATATTGTATTTAATTATAATATTACACCTCAGCCTTCGTTCAGTAAAAATTTTAAATTGCTGATACAGAATTTAAAAGATAATTCCGAAAAAGGAATATCAAATATAATAGTATCTGATAATGCCAAACAATTAAAACGAATAAGAGCCATTATTGATGATATTGAACCAGACAATAATTTTGATAGGGATAATATCTTTTACAGCACAATTAATTTATCTATACATGAAGGTTTTATTGATGAAGACTTAAAAATTGCCTGCTATACTGATCATCAAATATTTAATCGTTATCATAAATTTCATTTAAAAGATGGATTTAGCATCAAACAGGCAATAACTTTAAAAGATTTTTATGATTTAAAGCCAGGCGATTATGTAACGCATATTGATTATGGCATTGGCAGATTTGACGGACTTGAGAAAATCACAAATAACGGCAAACAACAGGAGGCACTTCGTTTGGTTTATAAAAACAATGATCTTTTATACGTCAGCATTCATTCATTACACCGTATTTCAAAATATGTAAGTAAAGAAGGCAAGGTGCCAATGCTAAATCGTTTAGGCACAAATACATGGAACAGACTAAAAAATAAAACTAAAAAAAGAGTAAAAGATATTGCTAAAGACCTTATAAAGCTTTATGCAGAAAGAAAGTCAAACAAAGGATTTTCTTTTTCTCCTGATACATACATGCAGGATGAATTAGAAGCTTCTTTTATTTATGAAGACACACCTGACCAGCTAAAAGCTACTGTAAATGTTAAAAATGATATGGAAGCTAATTATCCTATGGATAGATTAATTTGTGGTGATGTTGGTTTTGGGAAAACAGAAGTTGCTATAAGAGCTGCTTTTAAAGCTGTTGCAGATAGCAAACAGGTTGCTATTCTTGTGCCTACAACAATACTTGCTTTACAGCATTACAATACTTTTAAAGAAAGACTTAAAGATTTTCCATGCAATATTGATTATATCAATAGATTTAAGAGCTCAAAAAAACAAAAACAAATATTAATTGATTTGACAAATGGAAAATTAGATATAATTATTGGCACTCATCGTCTTATAGGCAAGGATATTAAATTTAAAGATTTAGGATTGTTAATAATTGATGAAGAGCAAAAATTTGGTGTGTCAGCTAAAGAAAAGCTAAAACAGCTAAAAGTTAATGTCGATACTTTAACATTGACTGCAACACCTATTCCGCGTACACTTCAATTTTCTTTAATGGGAGCAAGAGACCTGTCTATTATTAATACACCGCCCCCAAATAGGTACCCTATTCAAACAGAAATCCATACTTTTAATAAAGATATAATTCGTGATGCTATAAACTATGAGGTTGCAAGGCAAGGTCAGGTATTTTTTGTAAATCCTAGAGTTCAAAATATTCTATCTGTAGTAGAAATGATTCATCGTATTTGTCCTTATGTGAAAATAGCTATTGCTCATGGACAGATGGAGGGTGCAAAACTTGAAAAAACTATGCTTGATTTTATTAATGGCGATTATGATGTATTAGTATCTACTACTATTATTGAATCAGGTCTGGACATCCCAAATGTAAATACAATTATTATTAATGATGCACAAAATTATGGTTTGAGCGATTTACATCAGCTAAGAGGTAGAGTTGGTAGAATGAATAAAAAAGCATTTTGCTATTTATTAGCCCCACCCTTATCTAGCTTAACTTATGATGCACGTAAAAGATTAAAAGCTATTGAGGAGTTTTCATATCTTGGAAGCGGATTCAACATTGCTATGCGAGACCTTGATATTAGAGGTGCAGGCAATATATTAGGTGCTGAACAAAGCGGCTTTATCTCTGATATTGGTTTTGAAATGTATCATAAAATATTAGATGAAGCTGTTATGGAACTTAAAGAAAATGAATTTAAGGAATTATATAATGAGAAAACTCCAAAAGATTTTATTAAAGATTGTAAAATAGATACTGACCTCGAAATATTAATACCTGATGATTATGTGAGCGATATTACAGAAAGACTAAGCTTATACAGAGAACTGGATAATATTGAGAATAAAGAAAATTTGATAAAGTTTCAGAATAATTTAATAGATAGATTTGGCCCAATACCTGAACAAACCCAAGAGCTAATAAATGCAATTCGCTTACGCTGGATAGCCAAAAAGAACGGTTTAGAAAAAATTATTTTAAAACAAAATAAATTTATAGGATATTTCATATACAATAAAAAATCACCTTATTATCAATCAGATAATTTTTTAAGAATATTAAATTTTGTTAAAAATAATCCTGATAATTGCATGATGAAAGAGAAAGAGGATAAATTGAGCATTACTTTTTATGATGTAAAAAATATTGATGACGCAATAAAGATATTATCTCAGTTATCATTAAAAGCATAATCTTTGCAAAATTATATCACATATTAACTTGCTTTATTCTAATAGTAAAATCTCGGTCTTTGTATTGTATCAATCCTCTATATTTATCTAATAATGGTTAAAATCATCAGAAAAAACTACTTCTCAATTACTATTATATGATGGCATGTTATAGTATGTTTGGATGATTAAGCTCAGACAAAAGAAATTGATAAAAGAGTGATGTTTCATAATAAAAACTATAATGAACTTAAAAATCATTTCTTTTACTTAATAATTTTTTTGTAGCATTATAACCTATTTCAAAAATTTCTTTCCCTCTGGCAACATTTAAGGTTCCATATTTCCCTAATCCATCAAGTTTGATGAATAAATTTAATTTTTGTGATTTATTAACTACATTAGTCATCATACTTAAATGAAAAGATCTTTCAGCAATGCTTATCATTGTTTTGAATTCTTTTTGGTAACTAATTGGGTTCAAGTAAACTCCAATAATTTTATTGCATTGGTTTTCTATAGGTTCTAAAGGAAAATTATTAATAACACCTCCATCTACATAAGTTATATTATTATATTCTACAGGATTAAAAAGAACGGGTATAGAAGATGATGCAATGATAACTTTTTGCAGTTCTCCTTTAGAAAAATATACTATTTTTGCATTGTTAAGGTCAGTAACCGAAATATATAAAGGTATCTTCAACTCTTCGAAACTAGTTGCTCTTAGATATTGTTTTAAAATCTTTTCCAATCCTTTCAGACTTCCAAAACCTCTGTGTGGGAAGTTAAATCTTACATACTCAAATAATTTTGTTTCTATAAATAGATTTAAAATATCATCAGGTTTATACCCATCAGCGTAAAATGCCCCTGCAATAGAGCCAGCACTCACACCTGATATTACATCAGGATAAATACCTTTTTCATTTAATGCTTTTAACACACCAACATGTGCAAAACCCCTTGCCCCTCCCCCACTTAACACTATACCTATCTTGTATTTTCTTGATTTTCTAAATATATTTTTCATTATTGTTTTTTTATTTGAATCATTATTACAAAGAAAATAAAATAATTAATACTTTTAGTATAAATAATCATATATAAAAAAATAAGAAAATGTTAAAACTGTTAATACCTTTTTTTACTTCATTAACCTTCAACTTAAGTTGAAGGTTAATAATAAAATACCAACTCATAACCGATTTATCGGTTTCCCAAATATTTTAAAACTTTCTAACTCTTTTCAATTCAAACCTTTTTAGACTGTACTCATTGACATTCCTTAATTTTTAAATTTATACAACTTTTTATAATTGTTATACTTTTTAAACATATTCCATTTTTCTGTATATAAAAAATATACCCAGGCTCCTCTTATCTGAATTTTCTCTATAAAATAAAATCCCGGTATCTTAATAGTTTTACCTAATGTGCCATTTTTCAAATTTATTTCCCTTAACATTGATGCCCCATTATTTTGAAAAAGGTTATAAACTTTATTTTCTTTTTCATCTACATATATTTTTTTCTTCCAATTAGGTGATTTATGAAAACTTATGGGAATTTCTTTAATCAAATTACCTGATGGAGAATATAATTCGATTTTTGAATCTATATAATTGAAAATATAAATTGTATCATTAATTTTTACAAGGGGAGCAAAAACAGGGGATAAAAAACAAATCTCATCAAATCGTTTATCAGCTTCAGTATAACCAATACCAAACAATTTTCTCAATTTTATTTCATTGCTTAAGTCATCTTGCAATTCAATGCTCCTCTCATTAGAAATATACCTAAGATTTTTTTTCTTTTTTGTATTTATATCAATAAAATAATATAATAATTCCTGATTATTATGGGAATACCTTTTAAAATACAATTTATTGTTTGATTCAGTAATGCATGGACTCATCGTTTTATTAAATTTTTTGTTCTGTGTAGGATATAACAAACACAATTTTTTAGAGTTGAAATAAATTTGATATGTTGTATCTTTTGTAATTAAATGAATATTATTAAAGCAATCTTTGAAAAGTTTTTTAGCTCCGTTAACAGATAAATCGCAAATCACACTCCCCGAATTATTTATTAAAACAAGTATTGTTTTTGATATTCTTCTGTTTTGATAGGCTAATAAAACGATATTATTTTTATAAAAATCATAATCAAAAATGTATAGAGGTTTGTCTTTTACAATATTTTCAATTTTGTTTGCTGATATTGAAACACCTTTAAGAGCTTTGGACTTGGGTTTAAGGGTAATATTAATTTTTTTATTTTGTTTATATTTTATTTTTAGATATTGTTTTTTATATCCTACATAAGAAAATATAAGTATTGCCGGTAGTTTTTTAATATAAATAGAATAATATCCATAACTATCAGATGTTGTTCCTGAGTTAGTACCTTTAATTTGAATATTAACATCTTGCAAAGGAAATTCTGTATCGGAATCTAAAATACGACCGGATATATGAGTTGGTTTTTCTTGAGGATAGCATAAAATATCAAAAAATACATTAAATATCAATATTATTAAAATTTTTTTCAAGATATTTTGACTAATATATTAAGAAATGAAAATTTTATTTCAATATACAAATATAATTATTATTGTATAATTTGCGTTTGTCCATAATGTCCATTTTCTCACACACATAACAAGTAGTGTTTTCTTTTATTTTCAACGAGTTAAATGCAGCTTATAGACAACATATATAAAAAATAAAGTATTTACAATATAGTTTCTTAATAAAAAATCTATTTTTGTATCTTAATATAAAAAAAAATTATATGTTGCTCAATTCAAATTTTGATAAAATACGACCCTTTAATGATAATGAGGTTTCTACAGTACTCAACAGACTGATAAAAGAGCCTATTTTAATAAAGTTTCTGAAAAATATCGATGCAAATTGTACGACAGAATCAGTAAATGCCCAATTTCAAAATATCCATTCAATAAAAGATTTTCAGATAAAATTTGTATGTCCTTTATTAAATTTAATTATTAATCAAAGTACTAATGGATTAACATATACAGGGATAGAACATATTAACCATAAAGAAAGTTATTTATTCATATCTAATCATCGTGATATTATTCTTGATTCAACTTTTTTAAATTTTATTTTGTATCAAAATGATTTTGATATGACAGAAATTGCCATTGGAAGTAATTTATTAATATTTCCCTGGATTAATGATTTCGTGAGATTAAACAAGAGTTTTATTGTTAAAAGAAATGCTCCTATTCATCTTATGTATGATTATTCATTTCGTTTATCAAAATATATTCGTCATACTATTATTGATAAACATACTTCTATCTGGATTGCTCAACGTGAAGGCCGAACAAAAGATGGAAATGATAAAACTCAACCGAGTCTTTTAAAAATGTTAAGCATTAGTTATGAAGGTGATTCCCTGGAAAATTATAAAACTTTAAACATTATTCCTGTATCAATATCTTATGAATATGATCCTTGTGATAGTTTGAAAGTTGCAGAACTTTATGAAAGAGCACATAATTCTTCTTATAAAAAAACGCCTAAAGATGACTTAAATGGAATGTTTAAGGGTATTAAAGATCAAAAGGGAAGAGTTAATTTATCTTTTGGAAAGCCCATTAATGATAATTTGTATGATTTGAATGAAATAAAAAATAAAAATGAACAAATAAAACAAGTGGCTTTATTGATTGATAAACAGATATATGAAAATTATAAGCTTTGGCCTAATAATTATATTGCCTATGATTTGTTAAATAATTCAAAGCAATTTATTGATTTTTATACAACTAAAGAAAAAGAATCATTTGTAAATTATATGAATAAAAATTTAAAAGCACTAAAAGGGGATATAAATTTGATAACTGAATTATTTTTACACATATATGCAAATCCAGTTAAAAACAGTATGCTGAATTCTTAAACAATTATGAATAAAATAAGAGGGAGATATAATAAGGATTTGCAGTATTATAAGTTTTGTTCTTATGGCTTCTTGAAAAATTTAAGATTTTTTGAACCTTTTTTAGTTCTTTTCTTCCTTGAAAAAGGATTAACTTTTCTTCAGATAGGGACTTTATATGCAATAAAAGAAATCACTACTAATATTCTTGAAATACCAACCGGCATTATTGCAGATTCAATAGGAAGACGCAGAGCAATGATATTCTCATTTGTCTTTTATATTTTATCTTTTGTAATTTTCTATTTTTCTAATGATTTTCTTTTATTTATCACAGCGATATTTATTTTTTCATTTGGTGAAGCTTTCAGAACAGGCACTCACAAGGCAATGATTTTTGAATACTTAAAAATTAAAGGCTGGCAAGATCAAAAAGTATATTATTACGGACATACACGCTCATGGTCTCAAATAGGTTCTGCTATTTCTGCTTTGATTGCTGGTTTTATAGTTTTTTATACCGGTAGTTATAAATTCATTTTTCTCTATTCCACTATTCCTTATTTTTTAGATCTATTGCTTATGATGTCTTACCCAAAAGAACTTGATGGAAATATTAAATTAAAAAAGGATAAGAAAATAACACAAAACTTCAGGAAAGTCATCAAGGAATTTATCTTTTCGTTCAAAAATCCAAATATCTTAAAAGCAATTACAAACCTGTCTGTTTACAGCGGGTTTTATAAAGCAGCTAAAGATTATCTGCAGCCAATATTAAAAACCTTTGCTCTTTCGTTGCCAGTATTATTATATCTTGAAGACAAACAAAGATCCTCACTTATAATTGGAATTGTATATTTTATCATCTTCTTGCTCTCTTCATTTGCTTCACGCAGCTCAGGTAAAACAGCAGATAAATTTAAAAATTTAAATATCCCTCTTAATGCGACAATGATAATTGGTTTTGGATTAGGTATTTTAAGTGGTGTTTTTTATAATTTAAAATTTTTTGCTTTATCTATAATACTTTATATTGGAATATATATTATTGAAAATCTAAGGAAACCAATGGGTATATCTTATGTTGCAGATATGCTTGACCATAATATCCTTGCAACAGCTCTTTCAGCAGAATCACAGGCTAAAACTTTGTTTGCTGCAATAATAGCTCCCTTAATAGGTTTTTTAGCTGATAAGTATGGCTTAGGCAGTGGATTGATAATAGTTTCGTCAATATTAATTTTAACAACTCCTTTGTATCTTGCAAAAGCAAAAAAACAATAATATTGTTGTTTCAGTCTATTTTTTAATGTCTGAAGTGTAAATAGGGTTTGCTGAAAAAAGTCTGATGCGTGCC
Source organism: uncultured Bacteroidales bacterium (assembly GCA_964395505.1). GTDB lineage: Bacteria > Bacteroidota > Bacteroidia > Bacteroidales > AUK083 > AUK083. The sequence continues at coordinate 12,426 of CAYNBX010000028.1, forward strand.
GGATTTGAGGCGGCAAG
>CAYNBX010000029.1:0-12320 GCA_964395505.1 uncultured Bacteroidales bacterium
TTATAAACAAAATCAAACAACTCTTAAAGGATATTATTAACCCCTTGATTTATCAAGGGGTTTTAAAATGAATAGAAAATTGCAATATACTTATAACTCAACTTTTATTTTGCATCATCCTTATCACTCTTGGGAGGGGGGACGCTAATGAAAATACTAAAGGTCTAATACGACAATATTTTAGAAAGTAACTTACTTTAAGAATATTACACAACAACAGATTGAATATGTTCATACAAATTAAACAATAGACCAAGAAAAAGATTATATTTTTCAACACTTGTAGAATATTTTTATAAATTCACAAATTAGGAATTTAACAAAAAAAATTGCATATATAACTTGAATTCACCATTAAAATAAAATATCAATCTAATATCAATCAAATATATGATGATAAGTAATATTTTATTAAAGAGCATTTTTTATTTTTTCAGCAATATTTATAAATTCTTCCTTTGTAAATTTAAGTTTTGGGTTTGAAAAATTAATATCTCTTTCGCTTTTCATAGGGATTAGATGAATATGTGCATGGGGTATTTCAAGGCCAAGAACTACAACGCCAACTCTCTCACATTCTATTGATTTATCTATGGCTTTTGCTATTTTTTTTGCAAATAAAAACAATCCCTTATAAGTATTGTCATCAATATCAAAAATATAATCCACTTCTTTTTTGGGTATAACTAAGGTATGTCCTTTTGTAAGTGGGTTAATATCTAAAAAAGCAAAATAATTATCATCTTCTGAAATTTTATAAGATGGGATTTCGTGCTTAACAATTTTAGAAAATATGCTGCTCATAATTTTTTTATTTTTTAGTAATAGAGAGAAATAAATAATCTTAATAATTTTATAAAATATTATTAATCAAATATAGAAGTATAAATTTAATATTATTAGATGTTTATCTATATATATCAATAATTTCGTAAGTAATAGCACCAGCAGGTATTTTAATTTCAACTTTGTCGCCAATGCGTTTTCCGAGTAAACCTTTAGCTATAGGGGAACTTACTGATATTTTTTTATTTTTAATATCAGCTTCATTTTCAGGAACAAGAGTATATGTTATTACTGCTCCGTTTTTCAGATTTTTTATTTTAACTTTGGATAAAATTAAGACTTTTGAAGAATCCAGTTTGGATTCATCAATAATTCTCGCGTTAGATAATAAACTCTGCAATTTAGCAATCTTCATTTCCAGAAGGCCTTGAGCATTTTTAGCTGCATCATACTCAGCGTTTTCAGATATATCACCTTTATCTATTGCTTCAGCAATTTGTTTTGATATTGAAGGTCTTTCAACTGTAGTAAGATAATCCAGTTCTTTTTTTAATTTTAATAATCCTTCTTTAGTATAGTATTTTATTTCAGACATTTCTATTGTTTTATTAGAAAATAATAAAAAGACAAAAAACCCTTAAAAAGGGTCTTTTGTCTAAATAATAAAAGTATTTTTAATTAAATGAGAAAAAGTAGATTTTTTTATGAATTTAAAGATTAATCCTTGCTCCTATGCTGTGAGTCCCTTCAAAATGGTCAGTAGCTCTGTAGGAATAATCAACTGCAAAAGATGAACCTTTTTCTTTATTTAGAGGTATTTGTACAGTAAGTCCAGCACTAGGTCCTTTGGTACAATTTGTTCTATTTATATCATCAATATTTTTTGTAATTCCTTCTTCATAAGTATATGCACATCTCAGCATAATGTAAGATCTTAAAGAATACTCGATACCTGCAGTAAATTGATCTTTTGTAAAAGAATTAGAATTAAAATTGCCAGCTAAAGTCAACCTGTTATCACCTGTGAAGTTAAAATCATAAGCAAAACCAATATTTAGTTGTGAAGGTAATTCATAATCATCTGATCTTTGGTTAAGAGTAAATTTACTTTCCTGACCAGGTAAAAATCCTCTAATAGATAATCCATCACCTGAAAATTTCATGGTAGGTCCCCAATTTTTTAAGGCAACTCCAAATTTAATATTATCTGTTGGGCCTGTAACATATTGAATTCCTACATCTAAAGCAACTCCTTGAGCAGATGCATCTGCCATAGATTCACTAATTATTTTTATACATATACCACCATAAATGCTGTTAGAAAATATTTTTGCATAAGAGAGTCCAATATTCATATATCTTGGATTATAAGTTCCAATACCACCTTCAGGTAAATTTGTTGTAGTTATTTCAATATCGCCAAAATTCATTGACATGACATATAATCCTATTACACCTGATTCTCCAGCTTTTTGATTCAATCCAAAAGTGGATATTTTTATGCCGCTGCCTCTTAGCCAATCAGTGCTAGAAAAAATCAGTTCAGTTTTTTTTGTAAAAGCGGTTCCTGCAATATTAATAAACATACCTTCTAAACCACGAACATTTGCTGTATTAACTCCACCCCAGCCTGAACTGCGTGCCCAGGGATTGATAAGTAATTCTGATGCTCCAGCCTGTCCTGACCTATCTTTATTACCAGCAAATATATTGCTCACAGGAATTGTAATTAAGCCTATTATTAAAATTGGAATTATGCATCTATATAAATTTTTCATACTCTTTGGTTTTTTAAATATTATTGTTTTATATATATTTTTCAAGAATTTACTTATTATCTTAAAACGAATTAAGGTCAATTGGACGTAAGATGCCCAACCATTTAATAGTTTTACTACCAATACCTTCAGCTTCAACATGAATTATGTAAATGCCTCCTGCGATTGGTATGCCAGCATAATTTTTCAAATCCCAATCTATTGATGTTTTTGATTCATCTTTAAAGAAACGTCTTATTAATGTACCACTTGTATTATATATTGTAACAGTACATTTATGTGGAAGGTTTGTTATTTTTATTCTATTATCTAATTGATTAGTTTCATATTCTGAATATCCATAATATGGATTAGGAACGACATTAATAATATCTAAATCGCTTTTTGCTTTTGCAACGTCATGTTTATCTGTTGCAACACTTTTAGTATTAAATGAATACATAGGATAATTATTATTAACCGTATCAGTTGATAATGTATCGAGCATTGGTGTTGAATAGAAGGGTTGGTATGGTTTTTTAACTCTAATTTTTATTTTTACTTCATTTGAGAGCCATTTTTCACCTTTAACTGATAGAGGAATATTTACCCACATCGCATTTGCATAAAGGTAATGTTTTCTAATAATAGATGCTATAGGACCTTGATTAGTTAGTGTTTTTATTGCCCAGGCACCTGCATCATAAGCTGGACAATCTGCTTCCGGAATATATTGACTACCACGAACCCACATATGATAATTATGACCCATGATATAAAGGTAATGTTTCCCACCAAATATAGGTTCATTGTTTGAAGAATATATATTTGATGATGGGTTCCATAACATATCTCTTCCATTATCAGCTGACAACCAGGAGTCTTCACCAAACATTACATTAAGTCTTTCTCCTGTTTCAATATTAATAGCATATCCAGGGAACCACCCCATTCCTATGCTGTCAATATAATTTGAGTTGAGCATAGGATTATCACTAACAACATCAGTTTCTCCATTTACATTTACCGATTTATGTTCTCTTCTATCATATTTTTCAGCATTACCTTCAGCTCTTATTTTATCAGGACACATTTCAACAACAGGGCATCTTGTCCATTTTGTTTTATCTGGAGTAATAACTATGTCAACACTTGCAAGTTGTGACATTTTAAAATTATATTTAGAGAGATTAGTTTTTGCCGGAGCAGTTGGATCCTGGTTATCATAAGCACATAGATTATATGGTGCCCAGGTGCCATTAAGTATTTTTTCGTAATTTCCATTAGGATCATAAGAATGGCCTACTGGTGTTCCATTACTACCAATACGGATATTCCAGTCATCCCAATGTGGATCATCTTTAGATGCTTGAGAACCTGAACGTATCCAATTTTGTGGATGGGGATTGTCATCATCCATAACCCCTGATAACCATTTATGTGTACTATCAGCATATTCTATTGAAGATTCTAATAATCCATTATCGATTGTTGGGTCTCCCCCAGCTAAAGTATCTCCAGGGTATAATTGTTGTGATAATTCTATTGAAAAGCCAAGATCTAAAAATAGTTGCTCATTTGGGTATATAATTGTGGTATCTGATTTATAAACTTTTCCTGTGGAATTATCTTTGAGTGTCCATTTAGCAGATAAAATTGACGTGTTAGTAGTATCAAAAGTAAGATCTGAAACTTGTTTGAACATTGAATCCATTCTTAATGTATAAGTAGCATTTTTTACGTTTAACGGGTCTATTATTTTAATATTAATAGGTCCTTTTGAAGGTTTATATACAGGATGATAACATATAGGATAATTTGGATTGCGATTAATATCAGTTCCAATGGAGTCAGAAGGATCAAGTGGTGGTTTGGATAAAATTTCATCAATACATTCTTGTTTCATATCAAGAATCTGTCCACCATTCCCCTGACCCTGGATACGAGTTATTTCAGGAGCATCGCCGTAATGAGAATGTGGTGCTAATTGTCCAACAGTAATATGGGGTATTCCAGTATAAACCTTGATGTTCTTACGTCCTGATAAATAAGGTTTTTTTTGTCCATCCAGAGCTAAAGGGTCTCTTGGATCATAAGTTTTATAATTGTTATATGCATAAGCAAGTGCAAGAAAATAATATTGTTTATGATTTACCAATCTATCTCCTGTAAATGCGTCATTATGAACAGTAAATGAATGTTTAATTCCTTCATCTGAACCGTAAACTTCTTCTACAGGGACATTTCCTCCTAAACTTTGGTCAAATTTGAAATTCACAAGTTGTTTAACGCCGTTTTTAACATCGCATTGTATTACTTGTCTTGCAAGATTTGGATCGTGAATATTAGAAATAGAAACATTTGCATTTTTTAACTGGAATATTTGGTAACCTTCAAATCTGTAATAAGGATCAAATTCTTCACCCATTGCCTGGATATCAGGGTCAAGTTCCTTATATTGTTCATGATAATTGTTACCCATATCGTTAGTTTTTCTATTACTAATATAAATAATTAATTCTTTGTCAAGTTCCTGAATGGTTAAATCAGGGGCATTAGGGCCTGAAATAATCTGGAAGCAGTGATCAAATAAAGATTGACACTTGTCATCAACAACTCTCAGAAGTTCAACAGAAGCCCAGGGTCCACCTGATACAGCTCTTGCCCAAGGTATTCCAACAGTAATATAATTAACAGCACCAGGCATAAGGGTAAAAGGTCCTGCAGACTGCATAAAACGTCTGTCATAAGGTGCATTATGTGCTGTTTCTTCGGTCCAATAAACTGGACCATTAGGTGGTTGTCCGCCTGTACCCCAGTTACAAGGGTCAGAATCACCAGGAAACATAAAGTCGCATTCAGGTCCATAAGCTCCTCCTGGTATATGAGCATTACCTCCATACTGCATTTTTGTTCCATCTTTCCATATACCTCTTAAGAAATTATAATATTCAATAGCATACTCTGGGTCTGTCATATACCAGGAAGTACCACCTGTATTATTATGATAAACGAATCTTCTCATTCCATAACGTTCATTATCAATAATTCCATCACCAAAGTTAACGCCATTAATACAAGCACCGCCATCAGGATTGTTAAAATCTAAAACAGAACAGTCGCCTGTAAATTTAGGATTATCTTTCCCATCAGGGTCCATATAAGGTCCCTGGAAAAAGTCAACTCCAACAGCAGGTGGTTGGGCGCCATAAGCCCAGGCTTGTCCGTTTCCATCAATAGGAGTACCATTATAACAGTATCCTAAACCTCTTAAAACATCGCAGCCAACATAATCGTCATAAGCATAACCTAAATCAGTATCAACCCATTGACTGAAATATGTATTTGTTAGTTCGAAAGTTGAACGGTTAATAATTTCATAACTATAAAAAGTCATATTATTAATTTCATCATTGGTTGCAAAACCAAAAGCCTGTGCCCGAATTTCCAAACCAATAGCTGCACCTTGTGTTTCAGTATGAATATTTCCTTTATCGTTGAATACCCACCATAAGGTTTGGTCTCCTTTTAATACCTGATCGGCAAGGATTCCGTTTCCTTCAGCAGTTTTTACATTTGTGCCGCATAATTTATTGCTAATATCATAATAAGGATAATCTCCCTGATAGGGATCATAGTCTCCATCACCATTGTTATCGTAAAAAGGAGCTAAATAATAGCTTTGCCCCTTTGATATGTCACCGTGAGCAGGCCAATTTAAAATATCTTTTGGTATTTTATAGTCAGGGTAAGCAGATTTATTGTTCCACCATTCAAGAAAATTATCTACCTCATTCCTGTTAATAGGGAATAATTTATCATATTTTGTACAAGTTGATTCATCAATAGCAGCAGTTCCATCAGTAGTTAAAGGTCCTGGCCAGTAATCCACTCCTTCTTGGCGATATCTTAATGCTGCTAATTTTAACTGATTATTAACATCCATCCCACCTATCCACAAAGCAGCAGAAAACATAGACATTTTGCCGGAGCCTTTAGGAATCTCGTAATCAGCGACTTCAAAATTCCACCACATATCACCGCCTGTATTTATTCTGCATCTTACATTATTAACATCTAAATATTTGAAACCAGCTCCAGGCAAACAACCAGCAGCAATATTTTTAATATTATTAGAATGTTTTTTCCCTCCTTTAAGATGACATTGTTCAGCATAATTTACTTCTGAAATGCTAATACAGAACAGTGAAATTAATAAGTAACGAAAAATATTTTTCATAGTTATTATATTTAAAAAAATTTCTGAAATTTAGTAGTTTAATTTTCAATTGATTATTGATATTGTAATTGCATTAATGTTGATATAATAAAAGATTCTATAATATGTTAAAAATTAAGAGAAATTCCCAGACGTATCATACGCGGTCTGCTGTAATTAAAGGGGCTGTCGATTCTTGCAAGATAAAGATCTCTGTATGATTGGGAATCAAGTTGTTGATTTATCTGTGTTTGCCATTCAGCAGCAGCAAGATAGCCATCATCATTAGCATTACCTGTTGCAGGATAAACACTTAAAACGTTTTTTGCATTTAATACATTAAGTATTTGTAAATAAATATTTAAATAAGCGGTTTTTTTATTTTCTCCATCTTTTTTACCCCATTTAATATCAATATCTCTATCTATTCTTGCATCCATTCTAAATGTCCAGTCTAATCTTGAACCGTTAATAGAACCCTGTATAACACGGTCGTTGCTAATTAATGCAGGATAAATCTTGCTTGATTTAGTATAAGGGGTACCTGAACCACCAATAAATGTAATATTAAATCCTGTATTTTTTAATAATTGGATACTTTTAACCTTGTCAGTACCTTTAATATTACGTCTGATTGTGGGACCATTATATTTTTTACCCTCAGAATAACGGTAATCTAATAGAAGATTAACAGCGTGTCTTCTGTCAGAGCTTAAAGGATTTGTTGTTCTAAGATTTGGTTGTCCTGAACGTATTAAAGCTGAAGCAGACGTTGCGCTTGAACCTGTTCCATTAGCAAATTGAAGTGTGTAACTGGCTCTTACGCGTGCATTGTTTGTTCTTCTTAAATCATAAGTAATAGTTAAGCCCTTAACAGTTCCAAAGTCTATATTATTAAAAGAATAATAGGTTTTTGGATAAGCAGCTGTAAATCGGAACATTTGTATTTGATCTCTTATTTCACGATAAAAAGCAGAGATTTTCAATGAAGATGTAATACTTAATTTCTGTTGAAAGCCTACTTCATAGTCTATAGTTTGTTCAGGTTTTAAATTAGGATTACTGATAGTAGGATTACTTCTTGTTGGCCAGAAATAATAATCCATAGGATTCAAACGAGCATAAGATGTAGGTCTTTGTGTTAATACATCATAATGTGCGAAAAACAAAGCTACATCAGAAATAGGGAAAGAGAATGAAATCCTTGGCATAAAATTATTTTGTGGGACATAATCCTTAAAAGCTTCAGGTTTAACAGTTGGGTTGTCAGGATTTTCAAGGTAAGGGCTAACTCCATTTCCTGCGTCAAGATATGCTTCAGGGTCAACAACCTCTGCACCTTCTGAATTATACCATGTTTGTCCGTTTCTATAACCCATGATTGTTGTAGGGTTTTTTACATTATCAACATAAACAATATAATCACTGCCAATGTTTGCAGGGTGAGTTCCTAAATTAGTTACTTCTTTTGCAGTTTTTGAATTATATAATAAATAAGGATCTTTTAAGACTTTTTGGTTTGCATCAAAACGGTCAATTCGTAAACCTATATTAAATATCAAATCTTTAAAAGCAAATTTATCTTGAACATAACCAGCCATATAAATAGGTTCAAAAGCTCCAATATCACGTGTGTAACTGCCATCTTCATCTTTTTTTGTAAAGAAATCATTAAAACTAGGAGTGCCGCTTAATTTATTACCTTTATAATCATAGCCATAATATGAAACATAATTATTACCTGTATTTAATAATTCATCTGCACTAAACATATCAACACTAAATCCATTAGTTAGTGTTGCAGTTTTCATATTTCCGTCTTGATCATAATAAGAAATTTCATGTGTATTCATATCGTAAGAATCAACATCAATCCAGTCTGTGCCATCAATAGGTAATCCTAAATTTTTCCTTAAATTTTTATCAAATACTCTTTGAGAATTTGCATCATATTTTCTGTAATAATTTATTGTGTCTTGAAAAACACCGTCGAGATAAACTAATTGTGGGTTAGATAGATCAAGCTGTACTATATGAGCATTAGTTAATCCCCGCATCAGAGTCCATAATCCATAAGGTCCTAAGGCATAGCCTCTGTCAATTCGTTGTTCATATTGAAACCCAAATTGTATAGCATGATTCCCGATATCAGCAGAACCATCTGCATTAAGTGAAATTTGAACATCATTATACTTACTATATCCACTTTGTATCGCACCTGCATTACCCCATAAACTATAAACGGATTGTGGTCCCATACCATTTAACAATCCCTTGCCCTTAATAATATTATCTATTTTATCATAATTACCTTCGGTTTTATTGTAAAAGCTGTAATATTGAGATGTATAGTTTGCAAGTATAGGATTTAATTCTGATCTTTGATAATCAACTAAAGTATCATTAAACCCATTATGAATATGAGCATATTTTCCTGATACAGTATCTAAAATTAAAGCTTGAGAATATGATCTATTTTTATAAGTAGTAAATTTACCTATGTAACCATACTCAAAAAAATTTTCTTTATGAATTGGATCCCAATATTTAGAGTTGTATTTTGTATAGTTTGCCTGAATTGTATAATATACATTTTTAATAAGGGATTTACTTTCTTTTTTTGTTGGGAATCTTTGAGAGAATTTACCAAATACTCTCCAGGTACTATTAAAAGATTCGGGATTATTTTTATAGTCTATCAATGAATAATAATAATTAAAGCTCTTACCTTTATAATAATTCATTGAGCCGCCAAGAGATAAGTTAGTATTAGGTGTAGTTTTAACATCTATTTTACCGGAAAAGTTAAAATCATAATTTGAAGAATTTTTCGTTGCGTCAATATGTTCAAGGTCGCTTGTTCTTAAGAAGTTGGAAGCCATGTAAGAACCTTGTCCTCTGCCTGTTGGCACTAAAGGTTTTTCTTCTATTTCTTTAAGTTTATCATCTTTAACTTTATAAACGCCTGTAGCTGTTGGACGACCATCAGCATGATATATAAAATCACCTGCAACAAAATAGCCAAGTAAAGAAGTATTATTTTTTTTCTTACTTTTTATTAATGGCCCTTGCATATTTAAACCAATTCTATTGTAACCGAATTTATCAAGGTATTGAGAAGTTTGCAGGTCTATTCCTGCGCCAAATTTACGTGAGGGCCCTTTAGTAGTAACATTAATAATACCTCCAACTGCGTCACCGTATTTTGCAGGGATACCTCCTAATATAACAGAAACCTGGTCAATTGCAGCTTGAGGTAAACTTGATGAGCCTCTAACTTTAATCCCGTCAATATACATTACAGTACCTTCAGTACGTTGTCCTCTTACGCTTCCCCTTTCTCCATCTGCGGAGAAAACACCACCAACTGTTGTGGCAACAGCGTTAGCTGAACGGTTAGGCATCTTTGAAATTTCCTTAGATGTAACTGTTGCACCACTCGAAGTTTGGTCTTTTGAAATTAGAGGCACTTTGTAGTCAACAATGTCAACCCCTTTAAGAGCTACTGCTGTTGACTGCATTCTGATATTATTAAAAGTTATTTTATCTGCACTTATAATAATACCTCGTACCAAAACAGATTTATAACCGACATAAGTTGCCCTCAGGTTATATACACCCGGGTTTATTGGTTTTATGGTATAATTACCATCAAAATCTGATGATGTTCCGCTAACCTGTTTACCCCCTGTTTCAATAATTATGTTTGCAAAGGGAATAGGTTCTTTTGTCCCTTTATCCATTACCTTTCCCTTTAAAGCACCTGATTGTGAAAAAACTAACAAATTTGCTGTTAGTAAAATACCAATAGTTAATAGTAAATTTTTTAACATACCATATAGTTTTATGTTTGATATTTATTTTTAAAATTTAGAAGCTGTAAAATTAATAATAAAATAATATAATATCCAAAATTATTTTTTAAATACTGTAAAAATTAATCAACATTGGATTATGGAAATTAGATATTAATAAGGTCGTTTCAGTATTTCAGAAAAAATTACTGCTTTTTTTAAATCAAAATTCAGATGATTATATTCATTCGTTTTTTCTTCATTTTCAAGTAGTATATTTTTCCGAATGTCTTTTTTTTGTTCTTTAATGATTGGGGATTTTTGTTGTGTAGGCTCTTTTTCTTTTTGTTCAGATGATAAACTTTTATTAACTGTTTGTTCTGTTATTGGTTCAAACGTTTGTTCTGGTTGAAGTATATTCGTTTTCAAATCTTCTCCAAGCAAAATTTCTTCAAGAATTGCTCTTGTGCTGCTTTTACTATGATTTTCTGCCTCTGGTTGATTAGGTAAAGTTTTTTCTTTATTGCTCCGTTTTTTCTCATTTTTGTAAAATGAATATATTATCAATGCAATAACTAATAAAATGTAAATAAAATTATCCATAATTAATATTTAAATATGATGTAAAATGATGTAAAAATTTGTGTAAAAATACATAAAAAAATAATCGAAAAATTATTTAGCCCATATTTAGTGGATTTATTTTAAAAAGTTAAATGGTTTTTTATGTATCTGGGTTTATAACCAAAAATGCGATACCAGAATGATTTTCTTTTGTTTCTATTATAATTATTAGATTTTCTATGCATCTTTCTCATCATTTTCCTTGTTGCTTTTGATTGCAATTTAAGATGTCTTTTGCAAGCGAGTTTATATGATTTTTTACTGCTGTAGTTAGTGTTCTGTTCTTTAAGCCTGTTTTCTTTGATTATTTTTTCAGCATGTTTTTGCTTATTATCAGGGTAAATGGTCTTACAGTCAGTAAATATAAGTAATGTAAATAGAAAAAGAAATATTATTTTTTTATTGGTATTCACTAAAAAATGATTATTAAAAGTTAAAAAATAAACTCATAAAAGCAAAAATAATATTATTTTTAATTTTTCGTTTTAATGGACAAATAATATAATCGAAAGATAATAAATGTTTCGTAAAAAGTTTAATGTTTTAGTATTTATAATTATTGCATTATCAGGGGTAATTGTTTTAGTTTCATCTTGTGGAAAAGATAATAAAGATGGTGTAATACCTTATGTTTATGTTAATTTTTCAATATACCCAAATTCAACTGAATATATTGATTTGAATACTGTTAATAATTCAGTATATTTAACAGGTGGGAATAAAGGGATTATAGTTTTTCGTAAGAGTGCTGATGAGTTTATGGCTTACGACCGTACTTGTCCTTATGATCCTGATGTAAAAGAAGCAATAATAGAAGTTACACAACAGGGAAGTCTTATCGCAATAGATTCATGTTGTGGTTCTAAATTTTTATTAACAGACGGATCACCCATTAAAGGTCCTGCAACATTACCCCTAAAACAGTATCATACAGCCTATGATGGTGATATATTGCATATATTTAATTAGTGTTTGTCCATAATATCCGTTTACTGCGCTACGCTCGTCAAAAAAATGCTCATCCCGATGTAGCTTTTGTAAGGTTTTTTAAAAAAATCAACAAAAAGCACAAATCGGGACTCTTCTTTTTTTGACTTCACAAGCCTTGAAAATGAACATTCTGATTCAAACACTAACTTT
>CAYNBX010000030.1:0-12252 GCA_964395505.1 uncultured Bacteroidales bacterium
AAAATATTATTTCCGAAAAAGGTGTATATATCGACATAAGAAAAGACAATTATATTGACATCTATTTTAACGGTGGCAATATTGTAAGAGAACTCAAATTTGACGGGAAAAATTTCTCTGGCTCTATTAATTATAAATATCTTTTATCGGACAAATCAGAATATATTAAATATGACTTTTCTTTTCCAAAAGTTAAATTGGCTCAAACGAAAATTAATTTGTTGCCATTCTCAAATTTTGAACACAAAGAATTTAAACGCATAAAAGACAACATTTCTAAATATTATCCTGCAAATTCAGAGAAAGGAATACAAGCAAAATTTGTAAACGAAACGGATTGTTTTTTGGATACGGAATTTGCATATAATTATAATAATATAAAACTAAGAATAGACCTTGTTTGGATTGATGTTGCAAATAAAAGAATAATGTTTGTTGAATTAAAAACAATGGGAGACAGTCGGTTATACACAAATGAAATTTACGACCAATTAAAGAAATATAATGATTTTGCAATAACCTTTGAAAAAGAAATAGTAGAGTATTATCAAAAAGTTTTTGAAATAAAGAAAAAACTAAATATTCTTCCAAAAGGTTTAACTTCAATTAGTTCTTTACACGGTTTCACATTGGAAAAGAAACCATTATTGCTTTTTGGAGATTGTCAACAAAACTGGATTGATAATAATGCTAAGGGTATTAATGCTAAAATTGATAAAGTTGCAGTTGGTGCTTACTATTTTGGTGATGCAAAATATAATTGTGATATAATTCCTAAAACAAAGAAAAATAGGTATGTCTTTTAATATGAAATTTAGAATTCATAGGGGGACAAAAGAAATAGGCGGTTCTTGTGTTGAAGTCTGGACTGAAAACACAAGAATATTGCTTGATTTTGGTATGCCATTAGTAGAAAAAGATGGAAAAGAATTTGATTTCCGTAAATACAAAACATTAATATCAAGCGAATTAGTTGAAAAAGGAATTCTGCCTAATTAGTTGATGGTGTGGTATTATCTAATGAATGTAGTTTTTTAATAAACATTTTATCTAAAACCCCAAAAAACAAAAAGCTTGTTATAATTGATGTAATCAAAGGAGAATGTAAAAGAGTATTGAAAATATTTATTATATTAAAAAATATCACTTTAGTATTGATAAATAATTGTTTGAATTGAAAAATGTTAATGATTTCAAGTTTAGTATTTATAAATGACCAATTATAAAAAACTAAAAACACAAGAGCCATAATAATAAAAGAGGCAGAAACAAAAACCCACAATTTTTTATTAAAAACGGTTCTATAATCATTAACAGGTTTATTTTGGAGTTCTAAATAAATTTTATCCATTATTTTTTTTGTAAAGTCATCAGACGGGTGTTCAATATCCGACTTGAGAATTAAATCTTTTATAAAATTATCTACTTTATATTTTTCATTTTTCATTTTAAGATATCCTTTATTTAAGTTATTTTTATCAATTCTTTATTAAAAAGTTTTTCAAGTTCTATGTAAAGTTTTTTACGAATTCTATATAATTTAATTTTTACATTTGATACTGACAGTCCTGTTATTTTGCTAATTTCTTTAATAGAATTTTCATTCATATAAAAAAGATTAACTATGATATTTTCGTCTTCCGGGAGCTTACTAATAGCTTTATCAATATGTTTTTTTTGTGTTTCTTCATTAATTAGATCTAATTTATAACTTATATTTTCTAAGCTGTAATTTTCAATAAGTTCTTCGTCTATAGGTGAAAATTCTATTTTTTTCTTCCTTGTCTTTGATACTGCGGTATTATAAACTATTTTGTAAAGCCAGGTTGAAAATTTTGATTTTTTTTTAAATTTTTTTAATGATTGAAAGGCTTTTAAAAAAGCATCCTGTGCTATTTCTTCTGCATCTTCTCTGTTTTTAGTAATTTTAAAAGCAATAGTAAAAGCTAAATCTTTATGTTTTTCTACTAAAAAAGAAAAAGCAGATGTATCACCATTTAACACCTTATCTATATAATAACTATCTTTAAAAAAATTCATATATTTATTAGACAACTAAAATAAATAATTGGTTACAATTTTCTTAAAATTATTTATTTTAAAATATATAAGATTTGTGTAACCAGAAAAACATTTTTACGTCAAAGATAATGAAAACGAAATTATTAATTTAAAAAAATATAATTATGAATGGTAATGTAACAGCAGTTTTATTAATATTAATTATTTTATCAGCAATTGTAGTAATAGTTTATATTAATGTCAGAAAAAAAGAAAGGATAGAATTAATAAGAAAAGGCATAGATGTATCAATATTTGAAAATAATGATAAGAAAAAGGGAGAATCTTTTTCATTAAAATTTGGATTATTATTAACAGGCGTAGGAGTTGGAATTTTATTAGCCAATATTTTAGTAAGAACAAATGCATTAGAAGATGAAGTTGCTTATTCTTCAATGATATTTCTTTTTGGTGGCATTAGCTTGCTGATAGATTATTTTATTGAAAGAAAAAGAATAAAAAATTCAAAGTAGCCTAAGGAAAAGTTAATTCTTTATTTTATATTCCATTCTTATTTATTAAGGATGGAATTTTTTTAAATATTTTTCTTATAGAAAACTTATATGTCTTTAAGTCTCCTTAAAGATACTTATTAAGAGTTAAGATTAAATGTTTCAATAATATTATAAACAGGACCTTCTCTTCTTAGGGTGCTTTGGAAAAGAGAAAATTTATTAACATCAAACTCTTGTATAAAATTTGTTCTGTAATTATTTATCGTTTTAAGTAATAAATTTTTATTTTTTAAATACTTAATTCTTCCTATTGTCAGATGTGGAACAAAATTCTTAATATCTTTTTCGTTATGATATCCAGAAATTGTTTTTAAGTTGTCATTAATTTTTTTTGACAGATTAATAAGGTCTTTATTTTTATCAATCCCAAACCATATAACCTTTGGATTATATGAATCTCCAAATATTCCTGTTTTGTTAATTTTAAGTTTAAAGGAGTTTGAATAATAAGCAGCCCTGTTCAAAGCATCATATATTGGAGTGATTTTTTCTTCTTCGGTTTCTCCGAAGAATTTTAGTGTGATATGGATATTATCAGTTTCTACCCATTTTATTTTTTCATTTTTAAGGCTGTCCTTAAGTTGGTAATAAATTTTCAAAAATGTTTCATTCGGAACGATATTTATTGCAGCAAATATTCTTTTCATAATAATAAAGATTTAAAAAGATGTTTATTAACAATTACAATTATTTTATAAATTTGCATATATTAAAACAAGGGGTATTAGCTCAGTTGGCTAGAGCGTTTGACTGGCAGTCAAGAGGTCAGGGGTTCGACTCCCCTATACTCCACTTTGATTGTTAATCATTGATTGATTAAACAAATTTTATAAAGTCAAATAATTTATCTTAAAACCTTTAGAATGATATTCTTTTATTGTATTCATTCGTGATGTAAGAGCTTCCTTTTTATAAACAAAGCCAAGAATTCTATAACCCTGATTTATTAAACTCCATATTTTGTCGTTATTTGTTATTTGTTTATCAAACTTGTTTTGTAAAGAATAATCCTTGTTTGTATATAAAACATTGCTAATATAAAGGTTAAGGCTTTTCTCATTATTATTATCTGGGTTACAGTAACAGGACGAATAAACGAAATAATATTTTCGTTTCTTTCTCAGGGGAATGCGTACACGTGTTTTAAAAACACTGTTATTAGGTTTTGTATAATTATTTTGAGCATAAGAAATTTTTTTCTTAATGTGTTTTAAATCATTACGATATACTTTGGATATTAAAAAACAGTTTTCACTTAATCCAGAGAGTAAGATATCAAGGTCTCCATCATTATCATAATCCCCCCATTGTGATGAGCTAAAACAAACGCCCTTAAGCCCAGCATTGATGTCAGTAAATTGGTCATCCCCGTCATTACGATAAACTTTTGAGATAATGTCATTATTAGCTGTTTTTCCTGTAATAAGAATATCCAGGTCGCCGTCATTGTCATAATCACCCCAATTTGAAGATCCGTTTTTTACTCCAACTAAATCAGCCTGAATATCTGTAAAAATATTATAACCATCATTACGATATACTTTAGAGACAATAAGATTATTGTAACTTTCTCCTGTAAGCAAAATATCAAGGTCGCCGTCATTATCATAATCTCCCCAGTCAACGGAGCTATTTTTAACTGCCAATATTTTTGCATTAATATCTGTAAAAATATTATTGCTGTCATTACGATATATACGCGAAACGATATTATTGTTATAGCCTTCTCCTGTGAGTAAAACATCAAGATCCCCATCATTATCAAAATCGCCCCAGGAAACAGCACCTTGACTCACTCTTATTAGCTGTGCATCAATATCTGTAAAGTAACTATTTCTTTCGTTGCGATATACCTTAGAAAATAATCTTCCTTTGCTGTCTTCCCCTGTAAGTAAAATATCTAAGTCCCCATCGTTGTCAAAATCACCTAAGGAAACAGAACTTTTTTTTAATCCGGTAAAATTTGAGTATATGTTTTTGAAAGTATTTTTCCAACCATTTTTATATATCTTAGAAACGACTTTATTATTATAACTTTTGCCTGAGAGAAAAATATCTAAATCTCCATCAATATCAAAATCTCCACAAGCAACAGAGCCCTGACACACATTTATAATTTTCGAATGAATATCAGTAAATTTATCATTTCTGTTATTGCGATAAATTTTGGTAAGTATTTTATGATTTAAATTATTTTTATAATTTTCTCCTGTAAGTAAAATATCTAAGTCTCCATCATCATCATAATCAAACCATGCCACAGAGCTATTCATTAAACCATATAATTTTGCGTGTATATCCACAAATCTCTGTGCTTTAACAGAAAACGTAAATGTAATTATTGATAAAAGCAAAAAAATGCGCTTCATAGTTTTGGCTTTTAATAAACAAATAATATATGTCATATAAAAATGCTGAATTAAAGTCACAAATTCAACTTTTTGGTTAGACTTTGAATTTGTAAATTTATTAAAATATTCTATACGGGTTAAAAAATATAATCTTTTTTCTGGGTCTGTTGTATGATTTGTGTAGAACATAGTAAGTCTGTTGTTATGTAATATTTTTAAAGTTAGGTCTTTTCTAAAATTATTGTCTTATTAGACCCTTAGTGTTTCCATTAGAGCCACAACCCCAGGAGCAATAAGGATGAGCAAAATAAACGGTTATTAAAATAGATTGTTCATTTTAAACCCCTTGATAAATCAAAGGATTAATAATATCTTTTAAGAGCTGTTTAATTTTGTTCCAGATGCTAATATTACAGGAATTGTGTATCTTTGTTCTTTGGTTAAATGTTTAATATTGCAAATTTCTTTGTGAGTAGAGAGCAAATTTAAACTTTATCCATAAAGACAAAAGGGGAAGATTATTTCTTTCTCTTTTGTCTTGAAAAAGTTATATTGTTCTTCCCTGAAAAGGTTGCATTAATTACTTGAATTCATAAAAAACAAAGTATTACAGAATGTTATTTTAAAACAATTAAAAAAAATACTTTTGTATTAAATATATAGAATTATCTTTGCAAAAAAAAATGAAACCAACCCATATTGAACATATTGGAATAGCAGTAAAAAATTTAGAAGAATGTATTTCGTATTATGAAAATATTCTTGGGATAAAATGTTACGCAGTAGAAGAAGTAACAGACCAAAAAGTGAAGACAGCCTTTTTTAAAGTAGGACAAACGAAAATAGAACTTCTTGAGTCAACAGATCCACAAGGGCCGATAGGAAAATTTATAGAGAAGAGAGGAGAAGGCATGCATCATATAGCATTTGCAGTTAAAGATGTTGATGGCTGTTTAAAAGAGGCAGAGGAGAAAGGAATAAGAGTAATTGATAAAAAATCAAGAAAGGGAGCAGAAGGGCTTAATATAGGGTTTTTGCATCCAAAGTCAACTTTTGGAGTGTTAACAGAACTTTGTGAAAAAAAATAAATTCAAAATGAATGTGTAATTGATGTTTAAATTATGAATAGTCAGGATAAAATTAAATATTTAATTGAGCAAAGAGAAAAGGCGAAACTTGGAGGAGGGGAAAGAAGAATAGCAGTACAACACGGTAAGGGCAAATATACTGCTCGTGAACGTATTGATATGCTCTTAGATGAAGGCAGTTTTGAAGAGTTTGATATGTTTGTTACTCACAGATGTGTGAATTTTGGTCTTGAAAAAACAAAATATTTAGGTGATGGTGTTGTTACTGGTCACGGCACTATTGATGGTCGTATAGTTTATGTCTTTTCTCAAGATTTTACTGTTTTTGGGGGTTCTTTATCAGAGACATTTGCGCAAAAGATATGTAAAATAATGGATCAGGCAATGAAAGTAGGAGCACCAATTATTGGTATAAATGATAGTGGTGGTGCTCGTATTCAAGAAGGTGTTAACAGTTTGGCGGGTTATGCTGAGATTTTTGAAAGAAACATTTTAGCATCTGGTGTTGTACCTCAGATATCTGCAGTTTTTGGTCCTTGTGCCGGAGGTGCTGTTTATTCTCCTGCCTTGACTGATTTTGTTATAATGAAGGATAAAGTTAGCTATATGTTTGTTACAGGACCCAAAGTCGTTAAAACTGTTACGGGTGAGCAAATTACGACAGAAGAATTGGGTGGTGCAAGAGTTCATGCAACGAAATCAGGTGTTTCTCATTTTCTTGTTGATAACGAAGAAGAAGGCTTGTTGGTAGTTAGAAAATTATTATCATATTTTCCGCAAAACAACATGGAGGATCCCCCTATTATTGATTGCAAAGACCCTATTGATAGATTGGAAGATTCATTAGATTATATTATTCCTGATAATCCCAACAAACCTTATGATGTTAAAGACGTCATTTCTCTTATAGTTGATAATGGAGAATATTTAGAGGTGCATCGTGATTACGCCAGAAATATTGTAGTGGCTTTTAGCAGGCTTAATGGAATGCCAGTTGGCATTGTAGCTAATCAGCCGAATTATTTAGCTGGTGTGTTAGATATTAATGCATCAAGAAAAGCTGCTCGTTTTGTGCGTTTTTGTGATGCATTTAATATTTCTATTTTGACTTTTGTTGATGTGCCTGGATTTTTACCTGGTAGTAATCAGGAACATAATGGCATTATTGTAAATGGTGCTAAATTAATGTTTGCTTATGGAGAATCAACAGTACCTAAGGTTACTGTAACTTTAAGAAAATCTTATGGGGGTGCTCATGATGTGATGAGTTCTAAACAACTGCGAGGTGATGTTAATTATGCCTGGCCATCAGCAGAAATAGCTGTTATGGGAGCTAAAGGGGCTATTGAGGTATTGGAAGGTAAAAAATTGCGTAGTATGGAAAACGAAGATGAAAAAAAGAAATTTATTGCTAAAAACGAAAAAGAATATAATGAAAAGTTTGCTAATCCATATCTCGCTGCAAGTTTTGGTTATATTGATGATATTATTGAACCAAGAAATACAAGGTTTAGAATAATAAGAGCATTTCAAACTCTTGTTACTAAAAGGCTCGCTAATCCACCAAAAAAACATTCTAATATTCCATTATAATTTAAAAATAAAAAGTTATGAACTTATTAATTTTGAATAATACTTTGTCTATTGCAAGTGAGGGTGGATGGACTGTTGCTATTGTTGGCTGGTCTATCGTTTTCCTGGCTTTAGTATTGTTGGTAATTATTTTTGTTAATATTCCTAAGTTAATTAACATAAAAGTTAAAAGCAGGTTAATAAAAGAAGGTAAAATAAAAAATAAAGAAGATGAAAATTTGAATATTGTAGGAGATGTAAATGCGGCTATCAGTATGGCTTTGTATTTATATTATGATGAAATTCATGACGAGGAAAGTAAAGTTATAACTATTAAAGATATAAATAGAAAATATTCTCCATGGAGCTCAAAAATTTATGGATTAAATAATCTTCCAACACGATAAAAGATGAAAAAATTCAAATTTAAAATAAAAGGAATTAAATATGATGTTGAAATAAAAGACTTTGATAAAAATATTGCAAATATTGAAGTAAACGGAACACCGTATAAAGTGGAGGTTGAAAAAGAAATAAGAAAGACAAAAACACCTACTTTGGTACGAAAAGAGGTTCATAAAACAATTGGTGAAGAGAAAATTAAAAAAATAGAAAGTACAGGGACATATCTTGTTAAAGCCCCTTTGCCGGGAAGTATTTTGAAAATATTGGTAAACGTTGGAGATACTGTTAATAGAGGAGATAATTTGTTAGTAATGGAAGCAATGAAAATGGAAAACAATGTCCTTGCTGAAAAAAACGGTATTGTCAAATCTGTTAAAGTTTCTGTTGGTGATGCTGTATTGCAAAATGATATATTAATTGAAATTGCTTAGGATTTTTAATAGCATAGTTGTTTTATATATTTTTTGTTATAAAAGATTTTAATTATTGAGACATAAACAGCCGATAATAAAATATTATAAAAAAATCCCCAAAAGTATATAGGCAGGCTATAACCAAAGAGTTTTTAGCCCTGAGTACTCGGGACCAATTTCTAAGTATTAAGTTTTAAAATATAAACAGCTAAATATGAGCAACTCATAGAATAAATTAATATGAATTATTTGTGGATTATAAATTTGTAAAGACTTACTTATTAATATGAAAAGAATATTATTTATTATAATTTCATTGTTATTTTTAATATATCAGAGTGAGGGTGCCCAGGCACAAAATAGCAATTATGATATTTCGGGAAAATTAGTAAAGGGTAAATGGTTAAACAGGTGTGGAGGATATGTTCCAAATGCTTTTGGAAAATCTGACAGGAGAGTAAAGCGTTTAAAAATAATAGAATTTAAAGAAGATGGCACTTTCATAATGGACTCTGTAAAAATGCACTTTACAGGAAAATGGAAAGTAATTAATAAAGGAAGCGAAAACGCTAAAGTAATTATTCGTTTTAAGCCCAGAACAATAGTCCATTACCATAAAAATACTGATCCTAATTCAACTTCATATAAATATGCAACAACAAAAGAAACTGTCTC
The DNA here is from genome assembly GCA_964395505.1 of uncultured Bacteroidales bacterium. Classification (GTDB taxonomy): domain Bacteria; phylum Bacteroidota; class Bacteroidia; order Bacteroidales; family AUK083; genus AUK083. Next base: position 9,081 of record CAYNBX010000030.1, read on the forward strand.
ACTTGGTGAAAGAGAAGGATTTATAAAAGATAAGATCTTAGAATTTAATGACGGTGTAAAATTCAAAAATTATTCCGGTGCTATTGTTGGCATTTTAAGTTTTTTTGAGTTCTCGGGTTTTGCAAATGCAAATCTGGGATATATTATAATGATATTTATAGGAATATTTTTTATTTTTTTAGGAATAAAATTTAATTACGAACCTCTTTTGTTGGTACCTATTGGCGTTGGGATATTGATTGGGAATATACCAATGTTTCAGGCACAGGATTTCAACTTAAAATTAGGTATCTATGAGCCTGGTAGCGTAATGAATTATCTTTATTCCGGTGTTATTCAAGGGTGGTACCCTCCATTGATATTTTTAGGTATAGGAGCAATGACGGATTTTTCATCGTTGATATCAAATCCAAGATTGATGCTTTTAGGTGCAGCAGCCCAATTAGGTATATTTGTTACTTTCTTGGGGGCTTTAGCTTTAGGTTTTGCTCCTCCTGAAGCAGGGGCTATTGGTATTATTGGTGGTGCAGATGGACCTACTGCTATTTTCTTGTCATCTAAATTGGCAAATGGCATAAATGTTATGGCTAATGGACAAACAGTGAAAAATTTAATTGGTCCTATTGCTATTGCAGCATATTCTTATATGGCCTTAGTGCCACTTATTCAGCCTCCTATTATTAAGCTTTTAACAACAAAAAAAGAGAGGAAAATTCACATGAACCCCCCTCGTGCTGTTTCAAAATTAGAAAAGATAATGTTTCCTGTTGTTGCATTATTAGTAACTGGATATATCGCTCCAACATCATTGCCCTTATTGGGAATGTTATTTTTTGGTAACTTATTGAAAGAAAGTGGTGTAACTAAAAGATTGGCAAATACTGCAAGTAATGCTTTAATAGATATAGTTACTATAGTTTTGGGTTTAACTGTTGGTGCATCTACACAGGCAGATGTTTTTTTAACATCAGATTCTATTCTTATTTTTGTTTTAGGTGCATTGTCATTTATGATTGCCACTGTTGGAGGTGTTATTTTTGGAAAATTAATGAATTGGTTTTCACGTAAAGGGCATCCTGTAAACCCAATGATAGGTGCTGCAGGCGTATCTGCTGTTCCGGATAGTGCCAGAGTAGTTCAAACTTTAGGCCTGGAAGCTGATCCGTCTAATCATTTATTAATGCACGCCATGGCCCCTAATGTTGCAGGCGTTATTGGTTCAGCAGTTGGAGCTGGCATTTTACTGGGGTTCCTTTTATAATAATTAATAATTTTGAATTGTTTAAAAAAGAGATTTGATGTTTGTTAAATTTCCTTTTTTATAATTGTTTTTATGAAATAATTTTATATTATTGTATTTTTAACTAATTTTATTTAAGATTTCGAACTTTTAATGATTAAAAAGTTAGTTAAATATTTTCGTTTACAATAATTATTAATAATAGATTTAAGTATAAAAATGTTAGTAATAGGAATAGCTGGCGGTTCTGGTTCAGGGAAATCAACAGTAGTAAAAGAAATCATAGATCGTTTACCAAAAAATTCCGTTTCTGTTATTCCCCAGGATGCATATTATAAAGATAATGGAAATCTTAGTGCAGAAGATAAAGTAAAAATAAATTTTGACCATCCTTCGTCTATAGAATTTGATTTATTGGTTAAACATATTGATACACTAAAAAGTAAAAAGTCAATAGGAATGCCAATTTATTCATATCTTACTTGTGCACGTGCAAAAGAAACGATAACTGTTGAACCAAGAAAAGTAGTTATTATTGAAGGGATATTAGTTCTTACAAATACTCAAGTAAGAAACAGATTGGATATCAAAGTATATGTTGATGCAGATGCAGATGATCGTTTGATGCGAATTATTAAAAGAGATATTGAAGAAAGAGGTCGTTCCCTGCAGCAGGTTTTATCTCATTATGAGCAGTTTGTTAAACCTATGCATCTTCAATTTATCGAACCTTCTAAACGATACGCTGATATAATAGTGCCTCAGGGTGGTAAAAATAATGTCGCCATTGATATCCTCACTTCCAGAATTAAAATGAATTTAGACAAATAGTTTTGTAAATAAACTATAAAAAAATAAAAACATGAAATCGTTTATTAAATTAAACACATCTTGTATATTGATGTTGTTTGTTATTGTTTTGTTTTCTTGCAAAAGAGACAATAATGAAATACCTGTTCAACAATGGACAAAATATACAGAAAAGGATGGTCTGGCAGGTAATGAGGTTTATTCTGCTGCAGTAGATTATCAAAATAATAAATGGTTTGGAACTGAATATGGTGTTACAAAATTTGATAGTGCTAATTGTAATTCATATTATATGAAAGATGGTTTGGTATATCACGCTGTTTATGCAATAGCAATTGATTTAAATGGAAATAAATGGTTTGGAACACCTTTAGGCGTAACAAAATTTGATGGAGCTAATTGGAAAACATACACTTCAAATAATAGTGGTTTGGTGAATGATGATGTTTTATCTATTGCCATGGATTCCCATAATAATAAGTGGTTTGGAACATTGTCCGGCGTATCAGAATTTAATGATACAAGCTGGACAAATTACATTAAGGAGGGTGATAGTGGTTTGGTACAGAATTGTGTAAGAACTATTGCTATTGATGATCAGGATAATAAATGGTTTGGTACTGAATATGGAATATCAAAATTTGATGGGAAGAAATGGACTACTTATATTAATCCGAATGGTGATTTAGAAAATTATGTATTTACTATATATATAGATTCACAAGGCAACAAGTGGGCGGGAACATTAAACGGTGCTTTCAGGTTTAATGGCACAAAATGGATTGCTTTTCCTATTGAAAATTCTTTTCCAAGAAACAGAGTTCATGCAATAGCTATTGATTCTTATGGTAAGGAATGGTTTGGCACAGAATTCGGTTTATTTACTTTTGATGGTTCAAAATGGAAAAATTATATTTTTGATTATGATCTGGAAAACTATATTTATGCAATAGCAATAGATTCGCAAGATTATAAATGGGTCTGCACTTTAAGAGGGGTGTTTAAATTCAGGTAAAATAACAAAATATATAAGAGAAATTCTATGAAACATCCATGACCAAAGGGAATTTAGATTTTAGATTTAATTTGGACACATAACTTGAATGATTATATAATGAAATT
>CAYNBX010000031.1:0-11874 GCA_964395505.1 uncultured Bacteroidales bacterium
ATTTTGGGATGGTAAAACTGCAGAAAGGATAAGTAAAATTCTTGCAAAAAAATTAATCGGCTAATTGTTATAATTATATTTATTATTTTTTTTAAAGAAATAATTTCCATAACAAAATAAATAGTTATCAAATTATAAACAAGTAAAATACAATATGATTGAACATTTAGAATGAGTAATATTGTTGAGATTTAGAATATTTTTCATCTGTGATTACCATATTATAAATATATTAGCAGTATTAACTGGATAATCAGTAATATAGCAACTGTTATAAATGTTCATAATCGCGTATCAAGTTGTTATAATTTAAGAAGTCTGTACTTAGGAAAATTTTTAAATTATTCAGATTATTTTAGAATTAAAAAATTCTCATTATATAAAAGATATGATGAAGTTAAACACAAAAGAGTATTTTAAAATATCTTTTATCTATACAATTGTAGCAGCCTTCCCGCCTATTCTTCAGGTTCTTATTCAACCAATCATAGAAGGAAATGATCGTTTAAATGCCATTGACTTTTCCCAAATAGCTATTGCGGAATTAATAAGTTCATTAGCCTTTACAATTGCAATTTTTGCTATGGGTAATGCCATCTCTCGTTTTTATTACGATTATATTGATAATAAAAAGGGATATAACAAAATGGTCTCAAGTGTTTTTAATTCCATTTTGTTTCGTGGTTTAGCTATTTTAGGATTTGCATTGATTTTCAGTAATTATATTGGAAATATCTTTACACAAAAAGCACTACAAAATTTCCCATCTTATGGTTATGCTTCAATTATTATTGGAATTAATAGGGCTATAAATATTACTGCTGTTACATTATACCGTAATGAGAAAAGAGTATCACGTTTTGTTTTTATTAACATCGCTCTTGGGATATTAAGAACAGGATTTCAGCTTATTGGATTATTTTACTTTCAGATGTCATTTCTTGGCTATGTTTATGGAAGTTGTATAGGAAGTGGAATTATTGCAATATCAATTTTGATTTTTACATATAGTCGTTCAGGCTTTTTTTATAATCGTGAAATTTTAAAATCACTCAATAAATTTGCAAGACCCCTTTTCCAATACGGAATAGTATTTTGGGGTATCACTTTTTCTGATAGATTTTTTCTCGAAAGTTCACCAACAGCCTTAGGAATATATGACAATGCTCTTAAATTTGTTTTAGGTATTCAAATGATTCTACAAGGTATACAAGGAGCAGCGCAGCCAGAGATATACCGTTTTATGAAAGATGGCATTAAAAAAAATCAAGAAGAAATAAAAAAAATATCAAATCTATTATTGGCTCAATCCCAAGTTATTATCGCCTTAGCAATACTACCTATAATGCTTTATATAACTTTTTTTTATGAAACAAATTTGAGATTTGCCTCAGGTTTAATAGCCATTTTATTTATGAGATTAATTTTGAGGACACAATATGTTATCTTTTCATTTCCCATATATTTTTTGAAAAAAACAAAAATCTTCTTTTATGTAAATACTGTTGTTTTAATAGTTAATCTTTTATTAAATTATCTACTTGTGCCAATACTTAGTGCTTACGGAGCTATTATTGCTTCTTTGACTGCATTCTTTTTACAAACAATTGCAACTTATTATTATCAAAATAAAATTATTAATATAAAATGGAATTTAAATAAAGTGTTGATATATCCTTTTACTATAGTTGCAATTGCAAGCTTACTCGAAATAATAAAAAATATATTCAATATCAATACATATATAACTTCATCTTTAGTAGTTATAACTATAATTCTTAGTTTATCTATGCTTTATAAAAAAGAAATAAAACGTATTTTGAAAAAAATTAAAAGATGAATGCTGTTGTTATAAAAAGAAAATTATGTAATTCTGAAGCTTTAGAAGTAAAAAATCTTCTTGATAATAATTATATTCTTTATGCTTATTTTAATTTGCCTGATATTTTAAAACCCTTTGAAAGTAAAAGCCATGAAATAAATATAGAAAAAAAACGAGAAATTAATTATGATACTTTAAATAAAGTTATAGCATTTGGGGATAAATTAATTGATAATAAAAGGGTTAAAGATTTATTGGCTTTTGACAATACAAGTGTATGGTATTATCATAAATTTAGAACTTATTTTTTTATCCGTAATTTATCTTATGAAATTGCTGAAATTGAATATTTTTCAAATAATTATGAGAAAGTAATTTATTTTTCTTCAAATAATTATCTAAAGACTTTTTCAAAACTACCTTTAAACGTATCAATTAAAACTCAAAAACAAAATTTTAAACCAAAAATCAATTATAAAACAATAGTTAATTATTCTATCTTTCTTTTTTTTCGTTTTATTATAGAAATTTTTAAATACCATTGTTTAAAGAATAAGAAACATATTATTATTGACCATTCCAAAAGACAATCTTGCATTAATATAAAGACTTTTAAAATTGAAAAAGATAATTATAACCTTTCTTATCTATTGGATAAAATGGATAAAAATTTTATTGTTATTAATGAGGTTGAAGTGCCAAAATTTAATATAAATAAGACTTTTAAACTACAATCTGAATATTTTATTAACAAAAAGAAAAATCGAAGACGAATATTTGGAGAATATATTATTATAAAGGCTCTTTTCAGCTATGATATTGAAAAACAAAAAAAGATTTTTTCCAATAAACTTATTACAGCTTATAATAAAATTAGGTCATCAAATTTAACACCTGTTGAACTTGTTATTATTGATTATTTAAAATCTATACATAAGACTAGTCTTTATTTTATTTTTAAGTATTTAGCATATAAAAAATTTTTCTTAAAACATTCTTCTTTTGTTTCAATTTCTTCAATTGATGAGAATAGTCCTTCAATAAAAACAATATTTGATGCTGCAAAATTTAATGGGATAAAAACAATAGGCATTCAACACGGGAACATCCATGATTTACATCCAGCATATATTTATACTAAAAATGATAGATTGGATAATGTTATGCCTGATTTCACTTTAGTTCGGGGTAAGATGTGGAAAGATTTCTTAATAAAAAAAGGGAATTATAATAAAAACTCTTTAATTACTGTTGGTCAAATAAGAACCGACATAATTCCCTATATAAAAAATACAGATAAAAATATTGTCTTAAAAAAAATTAATATAAAAAGTGACAAAAAAATAATTTTATATGCATCTCAATTTCAAAGAGATTTGGCTATAAGAGAACAAGCAGCTTTAGATGTTTTTAATGCAGTTAAAGATATGCCCGATGCTTTCTTAATTATTAAACTTCATCCTTCAGAAAAAGATGAGTTTAGATATTATCATTCTCTGGCTAAAAAGGTTAATTGCAAAAACTATAATATCGTCTATTTTATAGATCTTTACTTATTGCTTTCAATAAGTGATATAGTTATTACTTGCTTTTCAACTGTTGGCAGTGAGGCTGTGTATTTTTATAAACCTTTAATAATTTTAGACCATTTAAAGCAAGACATTCAAAATTATCATAGAAATGGAATTGCTTTCCAGGCAACTAATAGTAAAGAATTGAAAAATTATATTGAAAAAATATTATCAAATGATTTAAAAATCAATATAAAAGCTTATGAAAAATTTATTAATAAATATGCTTACAAAATAGACGGAAAAGTTAGTGAACGGTGTATCAATTTCATAAAAAATATAAAATGATTTTTAAATTAACAAGTTCCAATAAACAATTTCGTCTTGTTTAATATCTCTTATTGTTTTTTTATCAATAACATCATCAATAAATTTAGGGCTAATACCAAAAGCAGGTCTTTTCCATGTTAGGTCGTCAAATTCTATCATCTTTCCTTTTGGGATAAATCTTTTAGCCACCAAGCTTCTCCTGGCGTTCCTTCTTGAAATCTCTTCTGATGATAAAGGAATTTTCTTAAAACTTCCAATTATTTCAAAATCCCTATTTAATTTTTTTATAAATATTTTTAAATCCTCCTTGTCCATTGAATGGTAATGGTCATTTCCTGGGAGGCTCTTATCAAAAGTAAAATGTTTTTCAATAATAGTTGCTCCAAATAAGGCAGCTATTTCAAGATTTTTCATATCTTTTGGTAAAGTATGATCTGAATATCCAATGATTTTATCAGGAAATTTTCTTTTTAAATCTAATATCATTCCAAGATTAGCATTTTTATCATCTGTTGGATAGTTCAGAATGCAGTGCAGTATAGCTAAAGGAATATTATGTTTATCAATCCATTGAACAGCTTCTTCAATCTCAAATATATACGAAGCCCCTGTTGATAAAATTATAGGTTTATTAAATTTACATATATGCTCGATAAATGGTTTATTTGTAATGTCAGAAGAAGATATTTTAAAAACATTCATCAAATCATTTAAAAATGCTGCAGATTCAATATCAAAAGGAGTACTCATAAATTCAATATCTACCTTATCACAATAATTCTTTAATTGTTCATAATCTTTTTTCCAAAACACATCATATTTTTTAAAAAGGTCAAACTGGCTTTTTGTATGTTCTTTAGTTAAATCCCAATAAGCAGGAGAGTTTTTAGAAGCAATTTTATCTGCTTTATATGTTTGAAATTTAATTGCATCAGCTCCACCTTCTTTAGCTTCATAAATAAGTCTTTTAGCAAGTTCAATATCGCCTTCATGATTAACTCCTGCTTCAGCAATAATGTAAGGCTTTATTATTTTGTCTTTTAAATAACTATAGGTTTTGAATAACTCTTTTATCTTCATTTTTTTATTTTTCAATTAAATTTCGTATCAAATTAATTGTTCTTTTTTTACTGCCCTTTAAATCAAATGATAACATTAATTTATTAATGTATTTTCGTTCTTCAATATTATTATTCAGATTAATAAAAGTCTTTAATATTTCTTCATTTTTTACTAAATTGCCTAATCCTAAATTAATAAATCCATATTTTGATGAAGCAAAAAAATGAGTTAACTCCCTTTTATTTTGTGCCATCACAATAGTAGGTGTTCCTATGCATGCTATTTCATATACAGTTCTGCCAGCTGAAGTAAAAATTATATCTGCCCTAAGGAAATATTCAGATATATTAAAAACATTTTTGATGATTTTAATTTTTGAAAATTTTTGAAGAGATTTTTCATCCTTATAACCAATTCCTAAAATTATTGTTATTTTTATTTTTTGTTGTATGCAATAATCATAAATAGATTCTAATGTTTTTAAAGTATAATTATTTATATCAATGCCACCAAAGCTAATTAATACATCTTCAACTTTTTTAATTTCTTTTTTATGGATATTTAAAAACTCATCTCTAGGACAAAAATACTTATATCCATAAAAATGATTTGACAAGACTTCTTTTTCAGGATATAAAGAATTTATAACCAAGTCTGCACTTTTGGCACCTTCTCCAATGTCTTCAAAATTAATTACTTTTATTCCTAAGTTTTTAAGCCGATTAATATATTGAGCTTTTGTATCCAATATGTCATTAATAACAATTTGAGGGTTAATTTTTTTTATGTCATCAATAATATCATCTTTTTTTTGAATCATTGATGTAAAATTATATTCTCGTAATTTATTTAGTCCTAATTGGCTTGATTTATCAACTAAAAAAATTAATTCATGATCTAAAATTTCATGCGCTAATAACAAACCTCTATATATATGTCCCAGACCTACTTTTTCATTACCTGTTACTACAAATAATATTTTTTTTCTTTTTAAATAATATTCGCACAATACCCAGTCATCGATATAATCTATGTCAATAGCTTCTTCTTTATCTAATATAAAAAGTTCTATATTACCAACAATTCTCTTTTTATAATTTATTAAATTGCTTGCTTTAGAAATAACAAATGCACCTGTTTCTTCAAATATAGATTCCAAATATTGTCTATTCAATCGCTTTTTGTAATTAGGGGTATATTTCCCATTAATCATTTTCCATGATAAATGTTTTTTTTCTTTTGCAGATAAAATTACGTCTATTTCTGGGGCATTGATTATTTTTTCTATTGCTCTGTCAAGAGTATTTGGTTTTAATAAAGGAGAAGTTGGCTGTAATGTAATTATATAATCATATTTATTATCATTTTGTATATTGTTAAAAGCCTCATAAATAACAGGGTCAAGAGTTGTATCTTCCTTTGCTAAATCCATATCTCTTTTATGAGTTTTGGCTCCAAATCGTTTAGCAAACATCAATATTTCTTCATCCTCGCTAGAAACATACACATCTAAATTATATTTAGACTTTAAAGCTGTTTTAATAATATAATATATTAAAGGTTTCCCATTTAAGGGTCTTAAATTTTTTCTTGGAATACCTTTTGATCCCCCTCTGGCAGGTATTATTGCTAATATGTTCATAATTTGCTTTTTTATTCAAATAAAAACTAATTAGTGAATTATAAAAATAATTATTTCACAAAGATAGAAACTAAATAAAATCTTGTTAACTTAATAATCAGAAATATGAATAACCTTATATTAGCAAACTAAATCTTATGCAAAGCCGAAGCACACTCCATTGTTGGGAATGATCGTTCAGATCTTCTCTTCGTAACAAGGGCTTCGCCTGAGATGCTCTTCGCTGTGCTACGTCAACACTGACGCACATTTCAACTTTTCGCTGCGAAGTAATTTGCGGATTTAAAGTATTATTATAACTTTATTTATTAAAAATTTATATTTGCTGATTAATGAAATAATTACAAAAATATAATAAAATTGAATAAATATTGTTATTCAAAAAATGATTAAATAATAATAACCGATGAACAAATCAAGAAAAAACATTTGCATAATAGGTGCAGGCTCTATTGGAACAGCCATTGGAAATGTATTATCAAAAAAAAATGATTTGAATGTAACACTTTTAACTATAGAGAAAGATGTTGAGGAATCGATAAAAAAAACAAGGATTAATAGTAAATATTTTCCAAACATTGCATTAAACAGAAATTTAAAAGTAACTATTGATAATAACATATTAAAAGATGCCGACATTATTTTTCTTGCTATACCCTCGTCTGCTACAGTTAAATATGTATGCGATGTAAAAAAATATATTAATAAAGAAGCTGTAATAGTAAATCTTGCAAAAGGTTTTGGCATTGAAAACAAAACCATTGCTGAAAATCTAAAAAATAAATTGCAAAATCCCGTTTGTTCTTTAAAAGGTCCAACTTTTGCCCTTGAGTTGATAAATAACTCTCCAACAGCTTTTACTCTGGCTTCTGAAAATAAAAAATTATTTGATGTGTTTGATAACATTTTTTCAAACACTAATGTATATCTTGATTTTTCTACTGATTTAAAAGGCGTTGAACTATTGAGCATACTCAAAAATATATATGCAATTATAATGGGTATCATTGATGCTCATTTTAATTCTCCGAATTTGCGATTTTTATTTTTAACAAGGGCTTTTAATGAAATGCGAAGTTTACTTATTCAGTTTGGAGGTAAAGAGAAAACAATTTTTAATTATTGCGGTTATGGCGATTTTGGTTTAACAGCTTTAAATGACCTCAGCAGAAACAGAACTTTAGGGTTGTTAATTGGTAAAGGATTCTTTACAGAGGATATTTCTGACAAAGTAGTATTAGAAGGTAAAATAGCAGTGAATATTTTTTGTGAAGAAATTTATAAAAATAATTCCTTAAAAGATTATCGTTTAATTTCAGAATTATATAAAGTATTTAATAAGAAAGGATATAATGTGTCTAATTTTATTAATAATATTTTGAAGTATTAGAATGATATTTCACAAAAAATTTAGACATTGTCAATACTCAGAAAAATTTGTGTCTGTCTAGATCTTTTCTAATATTTCTCGGTTCATTCAACACATAATTTGTGAATTATTCAACTTAAATTTTGAAATTTATTTGTCAATAGTGTTAATGGATTATAATTATTTTAATCAGAAAAAAGTTTATCAAGTTTTTTTGCTAATAAAGATGTTAAATTTTTTCGGGAATACTTTTCAATATTTTTAGTTTCAGAAATGAGTTTCCCTTTTTCAAATAAATGAAAGTATTTAAGTATATTTGATTTTAGTTTCTCAACATCATCAAAATCACTAATCAGACCAGAATTTGTTTCTTTTATTACCTTTGCAGCGTCACCATCAGCAGGACCAATACATAAAATTGGCCTTTTAGAGATAAGATATTCAAACAATTTTCCTGTAATTATCATTTTTGCATTAGGTGTATTATTGATGACCAGTAAAAGTACTTGTGACTGTTTTTGAAGCCCAACGATTTGGTTATGAGACAAATATTTTATTTCAGTAATGTAATTTTCAAGACCGTAATTTTTTATTGATTGTTTTACACTGTAATCAAGCTTTCCGATAAGTTTTATTTCTATTTGTTCAGCAAAATATTTATTTGTATTAATTAACTGACTTATAGCTTCCCATAAAGATAGAGGATTTCTGGTTTTTACCATTGTGCCTATGTAAGAAATAGAAAATCTTTTATCCATAATTATATTTTCTTTGTCTTTGTTATCTTCTGTGTCAAATCCATTAGTAATTACTTCATAATCCCTCTGAAAGATATTTTCAAAATTTTTTGCCATTCCGCTACTTATAACTATTACTTTATCAGCGATTTTTAAGACTTCTAGTTCCATCTTGTGATGTTTCCTGTCAGCCCATTTTGTGAGTTTCAGGTCTTTATAAAAATCAATATTTGTCCAGGGGTCTCTAAAATCAGCTATCCATGGTATGTTTAATTGTTTTTTTAATTCAAGGGCTATCAGGTGAGTGCTGTGTGGAGGGCCTGTTGAAACAATAGCATTAACAGGGTTATCTGTTAAATATTTCTTTAAATATTTTATTGAAGGTTTTATCCAGAATTTTCTGGCATCAGGAATAAAAAAATTTCCTCGTATCCATACTGATATATCTTCTGTAAGTTTAGGTTTTTGTCTTTCTGACAGAAAACCTGCATTTATCTTTGCATCTTTTTTTTGACCAATAAACTTTTTGTATGCTGAATATGGCTCCCATATTGGTCGTTTAATTATTGTTATATTTTCGGGAATATCTTTAAATAATGAATTATCAAGTGCAGGAAATTCAGGGTTTTCAGGAGTATAAACAACAGGTTCCCAGCCAAAATCTCTTAAATATTTAACAAATTTTAACCACCTTTGTACTCCTGAGCCTCCGCTCGGTGGCCAGTAATATGTTATGATCAAAACTTTTTTCATCTGCACTTCTTATAATATTTAATGCTATTTTTTTATTGTTTTTTTTATCTCAACAAAGCCAAGTCCAAGAACTAATAATATTAAAATTATAGAACTAGCTAGCGAGATTTTTTCTCCAACATAATAAACTTTAGGTTCAAATTTAAAATCTATTGTATGTTTACCTTTAGGCACTATCATAGCTCTTAAAATGTAATTTGCTCTGAAATGCGGGCTTAGTTTTCCATCTATATAAGCATTCCAACCTTTAAAATAGTATATCTCTGAAAATACAGTAAGCTGTTCTTTTGAAGTATTATATCTATAAGTTAAATGATTTGGCTTATAGCTTGTTAGTCTGATTGCTGCAAGTGAGTCTTTGCCATTTATATAGTTTTGTAAATATTTTTTAAATCGTTTATCAATTATTGCGGTTTTTGCAGGGTCAAAATTATCTAAAGCAGTAATCTCAGAATCAGCATTATCAACTAATTCAAAATCTTTTACAAACCAGGCATTTCCCAGGGCATGACTATTTAATAATGGTTGAGCTTCAGGATTTAAAATAATATATTTTGTATTAAGCATATTCAATGCCGAAAATTTTGACAATAATAAGTCAAGACTATTAATGTTGGGTTTGTTTGATAATGTTTTTTTAAAGATGTTAATTTCAGGAATAAGTTGATGGTCGATAACTTCCTGATAGCGTCTTAGTTTAGCACCATGATATCCGCCTATTGACTTATGGAAATAAGATGTACTTGCATCATTAAAAGTATTAACTGCTAAATTTAATACTCTGAAATCAGGGGCTTTATCCTTAAGAATTTCAATATCTGCTTTTGTAGGTTGAAAAGGATTTTTGCTTTTCCTTTTGCTTTCCCACTGCACATACATACCATTTGATTTTTCATTATTCAGGTATCGTTTATCTATAGGCCACATATCAAAAAGAAGAAGTAAAGTTAAAATGATATAAGTATATTTTTTCTTAAGTTTATTAGATATAAAAGCCCATAGTGTTATAAATGTTAAAAGTACAAATATAAATGAGCGAAATGAATCTGCCACTAACAGACTTTGTCTGTCCTCTTGTATAGCCTTCATCAGCCAGCCGGGATATCCGCCTGCAATATATTGAGCATCATTAGGGCTTTTAAAACTAAAAAGAAGACCTGAAAATAATGTAAAAAATAATAATATTCCTCCAACAATATAAAATGATGTTTTTAAAGATTTAAGAAGTTCTTTTTTATTGGAATTCTTATCAAATAATTTTTTCAAAGCAAGTACTGCAAGAAGAGGCATTGCAAGTTCTGCTATAACTAAAGTCATAGAAACAGAGCGGAATTTGTTGTAAAAAGGGACGTTATCAAGAAAAAAATTTGTAAAAGCCATAAAATTATGACCCCATGCAAGCAAAATGGATAAGACTACAGCAGCCAATATCCACCATTTTATTTTCCCCTTAACAATAAAAAGTCCTAATATAAATAAGAAGAAAACAATAGCTCCAATATAAACTGGTCCTGAAGTAAAAGGTTGACTGCCCCAATATAATGGCAGGTGTTTAATATATTGTTTTGCCTTTGACTGAGGTACTCCGTGATCTGTTAAAGCTTTATAAGTTTCGGAACTCTTACTTAAACCACCCTGAGAAGATCCGCCCATAAAATCAGGTATTAATAGAGTCATAGTTTCTGCTTTACCATAACTCCACGCCGTTGCATAGTCTTTATCTAAGCCTGTTGTTTTATTTTTTTTGTTAAATGTCAATTCGGATTTCCCTCTTATAGTCTTTTTCCCATATTGATAAGTTAACCACAGACTTGTAATATTAGTACCTAACGCAATTATTCCTGCTATAAGAAGCACTCCTATAGTTTTTAAGAAAGCAATATAGGTTTTTTGTTTAACAGCATAAATGAATTCAGTTATTCCTAATATTATGATAATCAAAAACAAATAGTATGTAATTTGAGGATGTCCAGCTTCTAATTCTAAAGATAAAAATAAGGCACTTAATATGGCACCTAAAATATGTTTCCCTCTAAAACTGATGATTATTCCAGCTAATACAGGGGCCATATATGCAATTGCATGTGCTTTTGAATTATGCCCTGCTTGAATAATGATAAAAAAGTATGACGAAAAAGCAAATGCAATAGCTCCTAAAACACTTAGCCAGGGATCGACTTTTAAAACTAATAACAGTATAAAAAAACCTAAAAAATATAAAAACACTAAATTTGCCGGATGCGGTAAACCCAATTGAAATATTTTATCTATATATCTAACAAGGTTGGATTTATATTTAACTGATATTTGATAAGCAGGCATGCCACCAAACATTGAGTTTGTCCATAAAGGTTCTTGCCCTGTTTTGTTTCTGAAATCAACTATTTCTTTTGACATTCCCTTAAAATTAGTAATGTCGCCTTGTTTTAATGATTTACCTTCAATAATAGGATTGAAATATATAACTGATAAAGCTATAAATATTAAAATGCCAATAATATAAGGTTTGATTTTTGTAAATGATAAGTTTTTCATATGTTTATATTTTTTTGTATATAACTCATTATTAAATATTTATCTTAAATGATATTAGTAATGTTTGAAATTAGATATTAGATATTTGAAGTTATGCTTTTAATTAGTGTTTG
>CAYNBX010000032.1:0-11850 GCA_964395505.1 uncultured Bacteroidales bacterium
GCTTGTATTGAGCTTGCCGAAATAAAGAAATCGGACATTATGGACAAACACTAATCAATTTTATTATTCATAATATATTAAACGATCATACCAGCGCCAACAGTTTCATTTGTTGCTTCGTCAATCAGGATTAAACTCCCTGTTTTTCTATTTTTTTGATATAAGTCATAAAATAATGGTTTAGTAGTTTTTAGAGAAACTCTTACAATATCGTTTAATCTTACATTTTTATCATCCAAAATTTTATTTAGAGTATTCACATTTATTTTGTATTTTACTTCTTTTACTATGCATCTAAGGTCTTTAGTTGTATGTTTAACTGCATATTTCTTTCCTGTCTGCAAGGGTTTTTGATTCATCCAGCACATCATAATATCAATATCTTGACCTATTTGTGGAATATTATCAAATTTAACAATCATATCACCACGGCTAATATCCAGATTGTCATTAAGAGTTAAAGTAACAGATAAAGGGGGAAAGGCTTCTTCTATTTGTCCATCTAAGGTGTCAATAGATTTAATAGTAGTAGTAAAGCCTGAGGGTAAAATTTTTACTTTATCTCCTTTATGAAATATTCCACCAGCAACCCTACCTGCATAACCTCTATAATCATGAAATTTATCTGACTGTGGTCTAATAACATATTGAACAGGGAATCTTGCATCATTAAAATTATAATCGCTGCTGATGTGTATGTTTTCTAAAATATACCTTAATGTTCCACCTTGATACCAATCCATATTTTTTGAAACCTCAACTACATTATCTCCATATAAAGCACTTATAGGGACAAATCGAATATCTTTAATAGATAATTTTGCTGCAAAATCCTTGAAATTTTTCTTTATTTTTTCATAAATCTCTTTTTTATAATCAACAAGGTCCATTTTGTTAATACAAACAATAATATGTGGAATTTGAAGTAAAGAGGCGATGTATGAATGTCTATGAGTTTGTTCTGTAACACCATTTCTAGCGTCGATCAAGATTATTGCTGCATTGGCAGTAGAAGCTCCTGTAACCATATTTCTTGTATATTGAATATGACCTGGTGTATCAGCAATAATAAATTTTCTTTTAGGAGTAGCAAAATATCTGTAAGCCACATCAATAGTAATACCTTGTTCTCTTTCGGAGCGAAGACCATCTGTAAGCAAAGCTAAATTTATGTGTTCATCTCCTTTTTGAATGCTTGCCTTTTTCACATCTTCTAATTGATCTTCAAAAATTGATTTACTATCATATAATAGCCTGCCTATAAGTGTACTTTTCCCGTCATCAACACTACCGGCTGTCGTAAAACGGAGAAGCTCCATATCAAGATATGCTTTATTTGAAAATTTCTTATTTTCTAACATTCTATACCTCTTTATTATTTAAAAGTAACCTTCCTTTTTTCTGTCTTCCATTGCTGCGTCAGAGCGTTTATCATCAAATCTACCACCTCTCTCAGTTGTTCTTGTTGCTGCAATTTCCTGAATAATATCTTCTATAGAATTCGCAGTAGATAGGGTTAAGCCTGTACAAGTGATATCTCCGATAGTTCTGCATCTAACTTTTTTCAGCTCATATTTTTCATTTTTCTTTATTTTCATAAAAGGAGCTCTGGCAAGCCATACTCCATCTCTATTAAACACTTCTCTTTTATGAGTAAAATACAAGCTGGGTATTTCAATGTTTTTCATATAAATATATTGCCATACATCCATCTCCGTCCAATTACTAATAGGGAAAACCCTGAAATGCTCTCCCACATTTTTTCTTCCATTAAAAATGTTCCATAGTTCAGGTCTTTGATTTTTAGGGTCCCATTGTCCAAATTCATCTCTATGAGAAAAAAAACGTTCTTTTGCTCTTGATTTTTCTTCATCCCTGCGAGCACCACCAATAGCTGCATCAAATTTGTATTTTTCTATTGCATCTAATAATGTTGTTGTTTGTAATATATTTCTGCTGGCATTATATCCTTTTTCTTCAACAACTCTCCCATTATCTATTGATTCTTGAACATAAGCAACAATAAGTCGTGCGCCAATTTTTCTCACAAGATTATCTCTAAATTTGAGAGCTTCAATAAAATTATGACCCGTATCAATATGTAATAATGGGAAAGGTATTTTAGCAGGATAGAAAGCTCTCATTGCCAGATGAACCATAACAATAGAATCTTTACCACCGGAGAACATTAATACAGGACGTTCAAACTGGGCTGCTACTTCACGCATAACATAAATAGACTCAGACTCTAACTCTCTTAAATGATTTAAATTATATTTATTCATCAATAAATAATTTTATAAGAATTTCAAAATTCTTTTTTGAGTTCTGGTAAAATAAAATTCAGAACTTTATTAATTGATTCTTCAATAGTTAATTTATCAGTCCTTAACTCAATATCAGGAGCTTTGGGTGGTTCAAAACCGGCACTAACTCCTGTAAAATTATTTATTTCTCCTTTTCTTGCTTTTTTATAAAGACCTTTAGTGTCTCTTAGCTCACAAACTGATAAAGAGGAATTTACAAAGACTTCAATAAAATTATCTTCACCAATAATTTTTTTAGCTAAAATTCTGATTTCTTCAGTTGGGCTGATAAAACCATTAATAGTTATGATTCCACTATTTATAAATAATTTTGAAACTTCAGCTATTCTTCTAATATTTTCTAATCTGTCTTCTAAAGTAAAACTTAAGTTCTTATTTAAACCATTTCTAATATTATCTCCATCCAAAACTTGTGTAATGAATCCTCTTTTGTACAATTCTTTTTCCAAACCCAAAGAAATTGTAGTCTTGCCAGAGCATGGAAGTCCTGTTAACCAGATTACTTTAGAATGTTGCCTTAATAATTTTTCTTTAGCTGAACGCTCTATGCTGTTATTAAATAAAGAAAGTTCCTTTTTATTATCAGTGTTCACTATTGATTATATTATAAATTTTTAAAGAATCATCAAAATTAGTGTTTTTATTTTAAATTATTTTATCTAAAAATTAAACAGTATTATATAACTGAGGTCAGAAACTTTAGTTATATAAAAAAGGAAAAACCCTCAATTTTACTAATCTATCAGTAATGAATTGAAGGTTCTTTATTAAATATTATAAATACTTATTTGTTTATCCTTATTATAATAAAGTTTTGATATTTTATAAATAATAATAATTTTTATTCTATCTTCTTATGATTTTTTAAAAATTCGTTTTAATAAGGATTCTTTTTCAACTTTTTTATCATCAGAGTAATAGCCATAGCCGTATCCATAGCCGTATCCATAACCATAGCCGTAACCGTAACCATATCCATAGCCGTATCCGTATCCATAAGAACTTTTATCCACTTTTACATCATTGATTAGGATGTTTATATTAGGGATTTCCCTTTGTTCGACATCTTTAATAATTGAAGCAAATATTTTTTTATTTGAGTAATTTTGACGAACAACAAATATTTTAGCATCAGCATATTTCATTAATAAAAAGGCATCAGTAACAATACCTACCGGGGGTGTATCAATAATAATATAATCATAATCTTCCTTTATTTTAGCAAACAATTCATCTGTTTTATTTGATGCAATTAATTCTGCAGGATTTGGAGGAACCGGGCCAGCCATAATGACATCTAAATTATCTATAGGGGAATGCTGAATGATATTTTCGTATTTGCTCTTATTAATAAGATATGAACTAATACCTTCAGTATTTGTTAAACCAAAATCCTGATAGATTTTTGGTTTACGCATATCAAAACCCATTAATAATGTTTTTTTACTATAAAGTGCAAAAATGGAAGCTAAATTTATAGCAATGAAAGTTTTACCCTCATTAATCATAGTAGAAGTAATTAAAACTGTTTGTTTTTCTTTACCCTGAGCAATATATTGAAGATTAGTTCTTAATGCGCGGAAGGCCTCTGCTATTGAGGACTTTGGTGATTCAGCAACTACTATTTTGCTTTCTTTATTGCTGTGAATTATATGCCCTAATATAGGCAGTTTTGTTACACTTTCAACATCTTTTCTCTCTATTATTTTATCATTAAAATAATCTCTACCATAAATATATGTTAATGGTAAAACAAATCCTAATATTATAGCAATAGCATAATTCAGAGTTTTTTTAGGAGTAACAGGCGTTTGTCCTGCTTCTCTTGCAATATCAATTATTTCATTATCAGGAGTATTTGATGCTTTTGCTATTTGTGCTTCAGAACGTTTTTCTAATAAATATGTATAAATGTTATCATTCAGCTTATATCTACGTTCAAAACCAAGCAGCTGACGTTGTGTTGAAGGTAGTTTATTAACTTGTGCTGAAAGTTTAGATATTCTATCATCAATATCTTTAATAGAAATATTTGAAGTGCTAATAATATTTTGTATATTTTCAAAGAGTGCATTTTTAGTACTTTTTATTTTTTGGTCCAGAGCCATTACTTGAGGATTTTGGGGTTTTGAAGTATATAGAAGTTCTGTTTTTTGTGCATAAGAATCTGTCAGTTTTGTAATTAAATCACTCAAAATCGGGTCATCAATTCCCAGAGATGATGGAGCTATAACATTATTAATGTTGTCTTTGTTTTTTACAATATATTCTTTTAAATGCTTATAGTATTTTGATTTTACAATAAGTTCAGCTTTTTGGCTCTCTAAATCTTTCATATAATCAAAAACCTGCTGAGCCTGATAATCAAGATTCATCACTTTATTATTTTTTCTGAAATCCTGTAATTCCGTTTCTGCAAAATTTAATGAATCTGAAATCTCTCCTAATTGAGAATTGATAAAATTAATCGTATTAATAGCAATTAGATTCTTTTTATCAAGCCCTCTTCTAAGATATTGATTTGTTAATTCGTTTAAAAAATCAACAGATTTATGTACATTATTCCCTTTCAAAGATATTTCAACGACAGAAGCCTCTCTATTGATAGGTTTTACATCAAAACCAAGATATTGTTTAGTAAGATTATCAATGTCATTAAAAACAAAAGAGAGATTTTTATCTTTATTTTTTTCAGATAAGTAATTATTATCAAGCAATACCTTAAAACTATAATTTTTATCTTTTATTTGTTCACCAAAATTGAAAATTTTATCAATATGTATATTATCTACTTTTTTTTCTTCATCCTTATATTCTTTATAATTATAAAGTTCAATATTATCACCATTAGCATCAATTTTGAATTTATTATTAGATAGTATTTTTATTTTAAATTTAAGACCTACTGGTTGAGGATGAGCTGTATCAAAAACAACAAGAAAAGGAGATTCTTTATATAATTCTTTTTTTATAAAATTTTCTTCAGAATAATAAGAAACAGCAAAATCTAAATTTTTTATAGTTCTATTTGTTAAATAATATGATTTTAAAATGCCTATTTCATTCTCAAGTCTTTTATTATTATTTAATAATTCAAAACCTATTAAAGATTGAGGGTTTAATTTGTTAGACTTTTCATCTTCTATTAAAACAGTTGTGCTAACTTTATAAATAGGTTTAGTATATTTATTAAATAAAAAGGCAATTATTAATGCAATAATAATTGTGATAGCAAAAAAATACCAATTTCTATAAAATTTGAAGAATAAGGCTTTATAATCAAAAGGTTCTTCCTTATCAATATCTTGTATGTTATTTGTGTTTTCCACTTTATTTTTTTAATTAGGTTTAATAAAAATTTTATTTAAAATGTTTTAAAATATCTTAAAACCACTAGAAAAGTTGTTATTGTTGATAATAATAGTTGCCATGAAAAACTTCTTGCCCCAAAAGATTTAGCTTTTAAAGGTTCAACATAAACAATATCATTAGGCATTAAATAATAATATCTAGATTTTAATATATTATCTTTAGTTAAATCCACTTTATGAACAATAGAACCTTTATCATTTTGCCTTACAATAATTACTTTATTTCTATTACCATAATCAGTTATATCACCTGCTAAGCCTAAGGCATCAAAAATGTTTATTTGATCTTGATAAACTTTATATTTCCCCGGTCTATTCACTTCCCCCAAAACTGTAATATTGTAATTGACTATTTTTACAATAACTGTTGGTTTTTTTAAATATTTATTTAATGATTTTTGTATTAAATTTTTAACCTGTTGAACTGTTAAGTCTTTTACAAAAATATCACCAATGACAGGAAAATTAACATAGCCAGTATCATTAACAGTATAACTATTTAAGTAAACACTAATATCAGAATTCATATAATTTGAATAAGTATTACCTCCTGTTTTATTAAAAAAGCTGTATGTTTTTACATCAAGGCTTGAAATTCTTATAAATAAATTATCGCCTGATTGAATTTTATAATCAGATTTTCTATTATTAATATATTTTTTAGTTTTTATAGTATCATTTTTCGCTTGTGCCTGTATATAAATAAGTTTTTTTTGAGGAATACAAGATGAAAACAGAACAATAAAAATGATAAATAAAGTACATATTTTTATACAGGAAAAAATGTGGTTTTTCATTAGGTAATTATTAAATTATAAGAAGTTTTTATTAAATTTCAAAAAGTATGCAAATATAATATTTTTTATAAAAAAAAATCAAATTTTTATTTTACTTAAAAACAAATAATTAATATGAAGATAAAAGTATATAAAATATACTTAATCAACAGCTTCGCCAATCAAAGTAGCAGAAGTACAATCAATAATTTTTACATCAACATAATCACCTATATTAAAGTTTTTTCTATGAAAAACAACAACCTTGTTCTGGCTGTTTCTTCCTGAAAATTTATTATATGAACGTTTTGAAACACTTTCTACAAGAACTTTATAAACTTTATTGATATCTTTTATATTACTTTGGTAGGATAATTTTTGTTGTAAATTTATTATTTCTTGTAAGCGTTTACTTTTAATTTCTTCAGGAACATCATCTTTAAATTTTTTAGCAGCAATGGTGCCTTCACGTTCCGAATACTTAAACATATAAGCATAATCAAATCCAACCCAATTCATTAAAGATAATGTTTTTTTATGGTCTTGCTCAGTTTCAGAACAAAAGCCAGATATTATATCAGTTGAGATTCCACAATCAGGTATAATTTTTCTAATAGCTTTTATGCGGTTCATATACCATTCAGCAGTATATTTACGATTCATCATTTTAAGTATTTTATCACTTCCTGATTGAAAAGGTAAATGAATGGCTTTGCAAATATTATCGTATTTTGCAATGGTATTTAAAAGTTCGTCAGACAAATCCTTTGGATGTGAAGTTGTAAATCTAACTCTTAAAAGAGGATTTATTAATGCAATTTTTTTTAATAATTTCGGGAAATTTACATTTTCTTGTTTTGATTCCCATTTATACGAATTTACATTTTGTCCTAATAATGTAACTTCTTTATATCCTTTGTTAAAAAGATCTTTGGCTTCATTTACAATTGATTCGGGATTTCTGCTTCTTTCTTTCCCTCTTGTATATGGAACTACACAATAAGTACAGTAGTTTTCACAACCTCTCATAATAGTAATAAATGCAGTAACGCCATTTGAATTGAATCTAACAGGACTAATATCATCATAAGTTTCTTTATCAGATAATAAGACATTAGCAACTTTCTGAGCCTTTTTAGCTTTTGAAATTAAATTTGGCAAATCTCTATATGCATCAGGTCCGGCAATCAGGTCAACTCCTGTTTCATCTTCTAAAAATTTTGTTTTCAGTCGTTCTGCCATACATCCTATTATGCCTATTATTAAATTCTTATTCTTTTTCTTTAATGATTTTAATTGCTTTAAACGGTTCCATATCCTTTGCTCTGCTCTTTCTCTTATAGAGCAAGTATTAATAAGAATAACATCAGCAGAAGAAATATTTTGAGTAATATCGTAATTATTATCTTTCATAATAGAAGCAACAATCTCACTATCCGAGAAATTCATCTGGCATCCATAGGTCTCTAAATATAATTTTTTATTAGCTTCCATTTGTGATTTTTAACAGTAAATTTATTTTATAATTCCTTTGCGTACCAAAGAACTACTATTCAAACAAAATACAAAATTAAGCAAAAATTATCTTGATAAGACTAAATTTTTTCCCATATAAAAAAATGAAATAATTGGAATTTAATTTTTTTATTGTTTTACTTTGTGCCGATTTTTAAAATATACAATTACTTTTTTTGTTTAAATTTATAGAAGTCAGTCAATAAAATATATGATATGGCAAAGAATCTTGTTATAGTGGAGTCACCAGCAAAAGCAAGGACTATTGGAGGATTTTTAGGTAAAGATTTTATAGTTAAGTCAAGTTTTGGACATATAAGAGATTTATCAAAAAAACATTTAAGTGTTGATGTTGAGAATGGATTTATCCCGAAATACGAAATAACTGAGGATAAAATAAAAATAGTAAAGGGCTTAAATAAATTAGCTAAAGATGCTGAAACTATATGGTTAGCAACAGACGAGGACAGAGAAGGAGAAGCTATCTCCTGGCATCTCTCTGAAGCTTTGAAATTAAAAGAAGAGAAAACCAAACGAATTGTTTTCCATGAGATTACTAAAACAGCAATATCAAATGCAATTAAAAATCCAAGAAGTATTAATAAAAAATTAGTTGATGCTCAACAAGCTCGTCGAGTTTTAGATAGATTAGTAGGCTATGAATTATCCCCTGTTTTATGGAGAAAAGTAAAACCAGCTCTCTCTGCTGGCAGAGTCCAATCTGTTGCTGTAAGATTAATTGTTGAAAGAGAAAAAGAAATCAAAGCTTTTAAATCTGTTTCATCCTATAAAGTATCTGCAATATTTGAAATTATTAAAAAAGAAAATACTGCTGTCTTAAAAGCCGAATTGCCAAAAAGATTTAAAACAAAAGAACAAGCTGTTGACTTTTTAAACAATTGTAAAGATGCGGGATTTTCAATAGGGACAATTGAGACTAAACCTGCAAAAAAATCTCCAGCACCCCCATTTACAACATCTACTTTACAGCAAGAAGCAAGTAGAAAATTGGGATTTCATGTCTCCAAAACAATGAGAATAGCACAAAAACTTTATGAGTCAGGGAAAATTACTTATATGAGAACAGATTCTGTTAACCTATCAAACCTTGCACTGTCAATGGCTAAAAATGAAATTACAAAAACCTATGGCTCTGAGTATGTTAAAATACGAAAATATAAAACAAAATCAAAAGGAGCACAGGAGGCACACGAAGCTATCAGACCTACTTATTTGAACAAACATTTTATAAAAGGAGATAATGCCGAAGAAAGACTTTATGACTTGATATGGAAAAGAACTATTGCTTCACAAATGAGTGATGCCTTTTTAGAAAAAACTAATGTAACCATTGATATATCTAATTCTAAAAACAAGTTTATTGCAAAAGGTGAAGTTTTAAAATTCGATGGTTTTCTTAAGGTATATTTGGAGTCAACTGATGATGAAAACAAAGAGGAACAAAAAGGAATGCTCCCTGAATTGGAAATAGGAGAAAATTTATTTTTAAAAGAAATGAGTGCTGTTGAAAAATTTAGCCAGCACTTGCCCAGATATACAGAGGCAAGTCTTGTGAAAAAAATGGAAGAACTTGGAATTGGACGCCCTTCTACTTATGCTCCTATAATTTCAACTATCCAGAAAAGAGGTTATGTTGTTAACGAAAATAAAGAAGGTATTATAAGAAACTATTGCTTTATCACATTAAAAAATAAATCTATTAAAGAAGAAATAAAAACAGAAAAAACAGGATATGAAAAATCCAAACTATTTCCAACGGATATTGGCGTAGTTGTCAATGATTTTTTATGTCAGTATTTTAATGATATTCTTGATTATAATTTTACTGCAAATGTTGAAAAGGGATTTGACGAAATAGCTCACGGGCAAAAGATATGGAATGAAATGATAAAGGAATTTTATGGTCCATTTCATAAACAAGTTGAAGATACTTTATTAAAAGCTAATAAAGCAAATGGTCAAAAGTTATTAGGTAAAGATCCAAAAACAGGGAAAAACATTTTTGTAAAAATCGGGAAATATGGTCCTATGGTTCAAATGGGAGATACAGATAGCGAAGAAAAACCTAAATTCGCCGGATTAAGAAAAAACCAAAGTATTGATACCATTACTTTAGATGAAGCATTAGAGTTATTTAAATTCCCTCGAATTCTTGGCAAATATGAAAATAATGAAGTATCAGTTTCTATTGGTAGATTTGGTCCCTATGTTAAGCATAAATCATTATTTTATTCCCTGGGAAAAACAGACGATCCTTTAACAATATCAAAAGAAAAGGCTATCGAAATCATTGAAAATAAAAGAGAGAAAGAAAAAGAAAGACTTATAAAAAAATTCAACGAAGAAGTTAAAATCCTTAAAGGGAGATGGGGCCCTTACATCTCTATTAATAAAAATAATTACAAAATACCAAAAGACACACAACCTGAAGACTTGACTTTAGAGGATTGTCTTAATATTGCAAAAGAATCAAAGATAAAATCTCCAAAAAAGAAAAGAAAGCAAAGAAATAAAAAAAGAAAATGATAATTTAAAATAGGAAATAAATAATAACTTTATTATTGTTTTTAAAATATAAACTAAAAAATGGACATATCAATTTATTTCGACCCTGTGAACATATATAGTTTTGAATTTTCTTCCATAAAAAACCATAAACGAATTGGTGATATTATTAAATACAACAAACAGAAACAGTTTCCGGATTTAGAAAATATAGATATCGCTTTAATAGGTATTAATGAAGAAAGAGCTGCTGTAAATAATAAGGGATGTTCAATGGCTCCTGACTATGTTAGAGAATGTCTTTATAAATTATATCCTCCGAATAACCATGAAAAAATTGCAGATTTAGGAAATATTAAAAAGGGATTTAATATAGAAGATACTTATTTTGCAGTTAGTTCAGTGATAGCAGAATTATTTAAAAATAATATAATCCCTGTTATTATAGGAGGCAGTCAGGATTTAACTTATGCAAATTATCAGGCTTATGCAAAATTACATCAAACAATAAATATTGTTTCTGTTGATTCCAGCTTTGACATTGAGGAAAATGAAAATCAAATAAATTCTCAATCTTATCTAAACAAGATACTTTTACAAAAACCTAATTTTCTTTTTAATTATACAAACATAGGTTATCAAACATATTTTGTAAATCAGGATGCAATACAATTTATGAAAAATTTATTTTTCGATGTATATAGATTGGGAAAAGTAAGAGCAAATTTAGATGAAGCCGAACCAATGATCAGAAATGCTGATATGTTAACTTTTGACCTCTCATCAGTGCGTCAATCTGATGCACCTGCCAATGGAAATGCTTCTCCAAACGGATTCTATGGTGAAGAAATTTGTCAGATAATAAGGTATGCAGGTTTAAGTGATAAGCTTACATCAATTGGTTTCTATGAATTAAATCCATCTTTAGATAAAAATAATCAAAGTGCTTGCCTTGTAGCACAGATGATCTGGTATTTTATTGATGGTTTTTATAACCGCAAAAAAGAGTTGCCATTTGAAAAAGACAAAGATAATTATGTTAAATATATTGTACCTGTTGAGAATAATGAAAATGAGATTGTTTTTTTAAAAAGTAAAAAAACCAATAGGTGGTGGATGGAGATAAAATGGCCTTCTAAACTTAAATCAAAACATGAACGTAATTATTTAGTCCCATGTTCTTATAGTGATTATAAAACAGCTTGTGAAAATGATGTTCCAGATAGATGGTGGCAGGTATATCAAAAATTGATGTAAAAAACATTATTATTATACAATCTACTTGCTTTTAACTCATACTTAGTGTCTATAAGAAAACCCTTAAAAATATAAGTT
>CAYNBX010000033.1:0-7781 GCA_964395505.1 uncultured Bacteroidales bacterium
ACCTGATGAACAGTATCCAAAAAATAAAATAAACAATATTAACAAGATTTTGTCTTTATCGCATGATGAATATAATAATGCTATTGCCAGTGCAGATAAGTTATTCTACACAAAAAAGTATGAAAAGGCAAAAGATTACTATCAAAAAGCAAGTAGTATAAAACCTGATGAACAGAATCCAAAAGATAAGATTAGTGAAATTAATAATATAATATCAGTTAAACAGAATGAGATAAAAGAAAAATATGATAATGCCATTAGCACTGCCGATAAGCTGTTAAAAGGAAAAGATTATGAGAATGCAATTTCAGAATATACAAAAGCCAGCAAAATAAAACCAGAAGAACAATATCCTGAAAATAGGATTAATGAAATAAATAATATTTTAAACCATTCCAAAGAGCAGCAAGCCTCTTATAACAAAATAATTGGAGATGCAGATGATTTTTTCAATGCAAAAAGATATGAGAAAGCAAAAAAACAATACCAAAATGCCAGTGATATTAAACCTGAAGAAAAATATCCTGAAGAAAAAATTGAGAAAATAAATAAAATATTAGATGAGATAAAATCCAAAGAAGAATCTTATAATAATATAATTGCAAATGCAGATAAATTGTTTGAGGGGAAAAATTATGAAAAAGCAAAAATAGAGTATAAAAATGCAAGCAATATTTTGCCTGATAAACAATATCCAATAGATAAAATAAAAGAAATAAATAATATTATTATCACAACAGAAAAAAACAGACAAAAATCTTATAATAAAAGTTTAGCGGTTGCTGACAGTTTATTTGATGAAAAAGATTATATAAATGCTAAAAAAGAATATCAGAATGCAATTAATATTATTCCTGAGCGTCAATATCCTATAAAGAAGATTAACATTATAAAAAACATTTTGATTGAAAGAGAAAATAAAAGGAAGGAATCTTATAAGAAAACTATTGCACTTGCAGACAGTTATTTTAATTCAAAAATCTATGATAAAGCAATAGATGCATATCAAAGAGCAATTAATGTTGACCCTGCTGATATGTATCCGGCAAATATGATTGAAAAGATTAAAAAAATTATAAGTGATAATTCTATAATTAATGTTGATAAATCTGAAATTTATATATATAATAATAAAAAAATAAAATTCCCATTTAAATCAATTTTGCCAAGCATAAGAAAAAACAATTATATTTCAATAAAACTTCAGAATTTAAGTAGTAATACAACTAAGATATATTTAAACTATGGTAAAGATAACGAAAGGTCGGGGGGATTTGTTTTTAAAATAAAGAAAGGTGATAAGATAATCGAGAAGATAATACGAATAAGTAATTATGATATGTGGTTTAGAGTTGATAATAATTGGTTAAGCCTTTATTCGGAAGGCGGGGACATTAAAATTTTATTAATACAAATTTCACAAGCAGATTAATTTATGAATATATATGAGCTAAAAGATTTTAGATTTAATTTGGACAAATAATGAAATTAGAAACTGGTCCTGAGTACCAGGGACTAATTTTAAATTTTTTTAACAATAGAATGATTAAGAGCCCAGTAGGGGCGAAATATTTATAGACATATGCGGAAGCCCACTGTATAAAAAGAAAGTAAATTGTTTTTGCGGGATTTTTGTCATTTATGCAAAAATCGGAACAAAACGTAATAAACAGGATTATAAAAGTATAAACAAATGGAATTTACAGTATTAATTTTAAAAAATGATAGATAGAGATTATGGAAAAGTATTTTGAAAAATTCAGAGAGAATATTATTGGTTATAATCAAACATTTGAAACTCCTTATGGAACTCAAAAAATGATATATGCAGACTGGGTAGCAAGTGGGAGGCAATATGGACCAATAGAGAAAAAGATGGCTGAGGTTTTTGCACCTTTCGTTGGAAACACTCATACAGAGACCAGCATAACAGGTACACTTATGACCAGAGCTTATCTGCTTGCTCATAAGAAAATAAAGGAACATGTAAATGCTTCTGAGAGTGATGTAATCATAACTGCCGGATTTGGAATGACTGCTTTGATTAATAAATTTCAACGTATGCTTGGTTTTAAAACTTATGGTGATATTCTTCATTATGAAAGCTTACCTGAAAATGATAGACCTGTTATTTTTATTACTCATATAGAACATCATTCAAATCAAATATCATGGTATGAGACCATTGCCGATGTTGTATTACTTAAGCCTGATAAAGACTTATTAGTAGATTTAGATGAACTGCGCAGACAATTAAAAAAATATGAAAACAGAAAAATCAAAGTTGGAGCTTTTTCTGCATGTTCTAATGTTACTGGTATTGAAACACCTTATTATGAAATGGCTAAAATAATGCATGAGAATGGAGGATTATGTTTTATAGATTTTGCAGCTTCAGCACCTTATGTTAAAATAGATATGCATCCCGAAGACCCTATGAAAAAGTTGGATGCTGTTTTCTTTTCACCTCATAAATTTTTAGGTGGACCTGGTGCCTCAGGCGTTTTAGTATTCGATTCAGCTCTTTATAGAGAAAATGAAGTCCCTGATCAACCAGGTGGTGGTACTGTTGACTGGACAAACAGATGGGGAGAATATAAATATACGGATAATATTGAATTGCGCGAAGATGGCGGAACACCAGGTTTTTTACAGGCTATTAGAACTGCTTTGTGTATTGAACTTAAAAATCAAATGGGAGTTGATAATATTCGTAAAAGAGAAGCTCAACTTGTTAAAATAGCTCTTGAAAAACTTAGTGAAATAAAAGGATTACATATTTTGTCTGATAATGTCAAAAAACGTTTAGGTATTATTTCTTTTTGTATTGAGAATGTTCATTATAATCTTGTTGTAAAAATTCTTAACGACCGCTTTGGAATACAGGTTAGAGGTGGATGTGTTTGTGCTGGAACTTATGGCCATTATTTGCTTGGCATTAGTCATAAGCAATCCAAGGAGATGACTGATAGAATCAATTTAGGCGATTTTTCTGAAAAAGCTGGTTTCGTCCGTATTTCTCTTCATCCTACAATGACTGATGAAGAACTTAATTTTATTATTGATGCTGTAAAACAGATTTCAGAAAATTATCAAACATGGCAAAAAGATTATGTATATAACAAACATACAAATATTTTTACGAATATTAAAGATACTGAAGATCTTAATAAAAAAGTAGCTAAATGGTTTAAACTTTAATATTTTTAACTTTTTATTTTACATAATCTTTTAAAAAAATTGAACTAATTTGTTTAATAGTTTCTTTAACAGGTATAAAATCAATGTCAATAGTTTTTTTTATTTTTTCATTAGAATAATAAGATTTGCTATTTGCTGACTTAGTTATTTCTTTGGTTATTACAGGTTTTTTATTTATCAATATACTTTTTATTGCATCTAATCTCCATACTAAATTAGAGAGTAAGGGATTAACATAAATGAAAGGGCGTTTTTTGTTTAGACTATCAGCAATCATACATAATATTTCCTTATAAGTACAATTTTCTGAAGAGATAATAAATCTTTCATTTAAACCAATTGAATTTTTATTTTGCATTAGTTTTATCATAGCTTTACTAACATCTCTAACATCAACAAAACCTGTAACACCTAAAGTATAAAAATTAAAGCCTTTCCAGATAGCAGTAAACAAACCTGAGCTTCCTTTAATCCAATCTCCTGGACCCAATATAACTGACGGATTAACAATTACAGTTTTTAAACCTTCATTAATACCCCGCCATACTTCTAACTCAGCATTGTATTTGCTAATAGAATAAGATGTATGAGCTTCAGAAGGGTCCCATTTTGTTTTCTCATCAAACAAGTTTTCTTTTTCAAGAGACCCAATAACTGATGTTGAACTAATATAACATAATTTCTTAATTTTTTTCTCTAATGAAGCATTAACAATATTTGCTGTTCCTTGTACATTATTTTTTATCATTTTATCCTTATCTGAAGGAACAAATGAAACAATAGCAGCACAATGATAAACTTGCGTAACATCTTCCATTGCAGCAAGTAGGGAATTAAAATCTAAAATATCTCCTTCAACCCATTCAATACGTGAGAATAATTCATCAGGATTTGTACAATAAAAGCTAAAAGTTTTATAAACTTTTTTAATATTACTGTTTTTTCTTTTTAAGGCTCTTACTTTATTTTTTGATTTAACTAAATCAAAAAGCAAGTGAGAACCAACTAAACCTGTTCCACCTGTAACTAATACCATTTAATTAGAATTCATATTTTAAAAAAATTGATTAACTTAAGCAGATTAAAACTTTGTAAAAACTAAAGCAAGCATAAATTTTTTGTATATTGACAATATTTTTATTTTTTCAAATATTCAGTTGCCTTTACGAAATTATATTTTTTTAAGGATTTTAAGGTTTAGAAATAAATTAATTTATTAAGTTTTAACCTAAGTTTTTATGTTTTTTTATAAATACAGAAAATTCAAAATAATAGTTTAAAAGCTTTAAAAATAAAATTATTCAGCATATTCTTTTTCCCAGAATGGATCTTCTAATTTTTTTAGTTTTTCATCAAAATCAATCATTTTTTTGTGATATTTTTCATCTTCCATAGCTTCTCTTGCTGCCAAATTTTCGGGTAGGACATTGGTTTCCTTTGCAATTTCAACAAATTCTTTATGATGGTCTCTTATAAAGCATGGTCTAAGCATATTCCCAAGTTTACCATTTTGGTCATAATATTTAGATTGCCAACCACGAGCTTTAACATAGAAATCAGAAAATAATGCATCTTCAATTTTTTTACCTTTATTAAATAAATCAATAACATTATCTTTATAATAAGGTATAAAAACGCAAGGCATAATATTACCATCCCAATTTATATAAAAATAGCCCCCACTTCTGCTAGAAGATATGCATCCTTTTGACATTATTGCGCTGTTCCAGAAATCTGCCACAAACCATTCTTTATCAATGAATATATGTCTTTGTTTTTCAAATAATTTTAATCTTTGTTCTGGTGTGATCATTAAGTTTGTTGTAAAATCTCTACCAATAGGCATATAATGGAACATCCACATATATGTACATCCAATTTCATCAAAATAATAATCATAGAAATGATTATCTAACATAATATCTATGTTTTCCTTTGTAACAGTCACAGAAGTTCCAAATGGCACGCCAACTTTTTTAAGATTATCAGCAGCTTTTAAAATTTTTTTATGAACACCCTTACCTCTTCTTTTATCAGTATGTTCTTCATAGCCTTCAACAGATATTGCTGGTGTAATGTTTCCAAGCTCAGCCATTTGCTTTGCAATGTTTTCGTCAATTAATGTTCCGTTTGTGTACATCAGGAAATAGCTATCCTTCCACTTTTTGGGTAAATCAAGTATTGTCTTTTCACCACTTTTATACATCAGGGGTTCACCACCTGAGATTACAAAAAATCGCATACCCAAACTATCATGCGCTTCTGTCATAATTTTATCAACAATTTGCCAGTCCAGGGTTTGCGCATCACTTGAAGTAGAAGATGCATAGCAGCCCTTGCAATGCAAATTACATCTTTTGGACGGAGATAATACAAAAAAACTAGGAGGATTTTGATTATGTTCTTTCCTAAATCTTTCTTTGATTTTTTCTTGTCCTTCATCACTAAACATTGCACCTTTGACAAGAGTTTCTATAATTTTATTTGAAACTTTTTTTGAAATTATTCCCTTATTAATATTCTTTAAATAAGAAAGATATAATGCTTTTAAACCTTGATACCTATATATTTTTGCTTTTTTAGAATATAAAGGGTCATCCCTTTTAAGAACTTCTTTGTAAAGTATTTTATCAAATTTCTTTGCAGCAAGGTTTCTTGTAACCTTATTACTTACAATTGCTTTTGAAATAATTGCAACCATTTTTTTTTGATTTTTTTTCATAATGCTTCTCCTCTAATTTTTTAAGTTTAAACTAAATTCATATAATCTTAAGTTTTTTTTAATTTAAAAATTATTTATTATATTTTTATATCTCAAACTTGATTATTTATACAAACTGACTATATATGTTTTAAAGTCAAATATAAAACAAAAAAAATCATCTTTTTTCAATACCACGAACAAAAATGTTTATCAATTCATCTAATCTGCTTTCCAATTCATTAAATTCATTATTTAAAAATAAGGGGATTTCAAGTCCTTTCAAAGCAATTTCAATAGCATTAGCAGTTAAATTGACATTCTCAATTTGAAACTGTTTATTTTTTATCCCCTGATTTAAAATATTTTTTACAAAATTTGTTTCTTCTTTATCGTATTTTTCTCTTATTTGTTCAACAAAAGCTAAATGATTAAAGTAGTTATTTTTTAAAACATCATAAAAATTTACCGAATTGTTGAGAGTTTGCATTCTAATTAATACAAATTTTTTAAATTTTTTGTCAGAATCAATATCTTCGTTAATTACTTTAGTTAATTCTGTTTGTAATACTTGAAATTCTTTATTTACAACTTCTTTAAACAGGTCTTCTTTATTTTTAAAATAATAATAAACTGAGCCTTTAGCCTTTCTAGCTGAACTTGCAATTTCCTCTATGGTAGTTTTTTTAAAACCAAACTTACTAAAGATTTTTGCTGCAACATTTAATATATTTTCTTTAGTTGTGTCTTTTTTAATTTCAGAATATTCACTTTTCATTTTATTGTACTATTTGACTATTTTTGTTTTAACGTACAAAGATATTAATTTATTTTAATAATTTTAATTTTTTTTTAAAAAAATAATAATTTTAATTTTAGATAAATGATATTTGATTTTTTTTAATACATTAGCATTTTAATAGCAATTAGGTCTTGTCCTGAAATATACTTTACGGTTCATCCTGATAAAATGTAAATAATTTTATAGGGTGAAGAGGACAAGCAGTTTAATAAATTTAAAAATTTAAACACAAATTTATTTGAAAATGAAAATAATAAAAACAGAGATACCTGATGTGTTAATTATTAAACCTGATGTATATGAAGACGAAAGAGGTTATTTTTTTGAGTCATACAATAAAGAAAAATTTAAAGCTTCAGGTATTGAACAGGATTTCGTTCAGGATAATGAATCTAAATCTCAAAAAGGAGTTTTAAGAGGTTTGCATTTTCAAAAGCCACCTTATGCTCAGGGAAAATTAGTAAGAGTTATGAAGGGTGCTGTTTTAGATGTTGCTGTTGACATAAGAAAAAAATCTCCTTATTACAGTAAATGGGTTTCTATTGTTTTGACTGATAAAAATAAATGGATGTACTGGGTGCCTAAAGGATTTGCCCATGGGTTTGTAACGCTTGAAAATAATACTGTTTTCTTTTATAAATGTACCAATGTTTATAATAAACAATCTGAAGGAGGCATTTTTTGGAATGACCCTGATTTGAATATTAAATGGAATATTGAAAATCCTATTTTATCAGAAAAAGATAAAAAATCTACTTATTTTAAAGATTTTATTAGTCCTTTTTGATTACATAATTAGATGAGTTTCCTATTTGATGAACAACGCAAATTTGTGTTTCTGACCAAGGGAAAAACATTTTTTATTGTATCAGTAAATCCTTTAAGATTATCGGTTACTGTAATTAAAATATTTTTAACAACACGAGATTTTAGGTCTGTTAAAACAGACATCCAAAAAGCAGCATTTTTATTCTTAACGAGCCATATACCTAAAACCTCTTTTTTACCGTCTTGTTTTAGTCTTACATTTATTTGGTTTTTAGAATACTTCCAATCAATCAATCATCCAATCATTCA
>CAYNBX010000033.1:7881-11797 GCA_964395505.1 uncultured Bacteroidales bacterium
ATTCATTCCAATAAAAACAACTTAGCCATTAAAATAATAATAGAACCTTTATTTTTATTTATCTTTTGCAATATCACAACAGAAGTTATAAAAACTTAATAATTTTGCAATAATATTTTGTACAAATTATATTGATGAAAAACGAGCTTCAAAAAATAGAAATATATCCAGATGATAAGACGCAGGATATTAGTGAGAATAAAGAAGACTTAAAAATCTTTGGGGCACGAGTACATAATCTTAAGAATATAGATTTATCAATTCCCCGCAATAAATTAGTTGTTATCACGGGCTTAAGCGGGAGTGGAAAATCTTCACTTGCATTTGACACTATTTATGCTGAAGGGCAGCGTCGTTATATGGAAACATTTTCAGCTTATGCTCGTCATTTTATTGGTAATCTTGAAAGACCTGATGTTGATAAAATTACAGGCTTAAGCCCTGTAATAGCTATTGAGCAGAAATCTACAAGTAAAAATCCTCGTTCAACAGTTGGGACTATTACTGAAATATATGACTTTTTACGCCTTCTGTATGCTCGTGTTGCTGATGCTTATTCATATAAAACAGGGGAGAAGATGGTCCATTATACAGATAATCAGATAATAAATTTAATATTAAAGAAATTTTCTGATAAATATATTTTTATTCTTTCACCCGTGATAAAAGGGAGAAAAGGACATTACAGAGAGTTGTTTCAACAGATAAGAAGGCAAGGATTTTTAAAAGTACGTATAGATAAAGAAATTAAAGAGCTAAAACCGGGTTTACAATTGGATAGATACAAAATACATGATATTGAAATTGTAATTGATATAATTGATGTAAAACAAAGTTCAAAAAAAAGAATTTCTCAATCAATTAAGACAGGGATGAAATATGGTAAAGGTACTATCATAGTTATGGATAGTGAAACAGGGAGAATACAACATTTTAGTCGTTTATTAATGTGTCCTACAACAGGAATATCTTACAATGAGCCAGAACCAAATACATTTTCTTTTAATTCGCCTTATGGAGCTTGCCCAAAATGCAATGGATTAGGAATGATTTCAGAAATTGACATTAACAAAATTATTCCTGATAAATTTAAAAGCATAAAACAAGGTGGTATCATCCCTGTTGGAGAATACAAAAACAATTGGATTTTTAAACAGATTGATACTATTGGTAAAAAGTATGGTTTTAGCTTAGATACTCCCATAGAACAAATTCCTGAGGAAGCTATTAACGCAATTTTATATGGTTCAAATGAGATTATTTATGTTAAAAATGAATATCTTGGAGTAAATTCAACTTATGCTTTAAATTTTGAAGGTGTTGTCAATTTTATTATAAATCAAAATTCAGGGACTTCATCCAAAAGTATAAAAAAATGGGCTAACAGATTTATGAACACTATTCCTTGTCCTGAATGCAATGGCACAAGGCTAAAAAAGGAATCTTTATATTTTAAAATAGCTGATAAAAATATTGCTGAGTTAACAAATATGGACTTGTTTAGTCTTTATAAATGGTTTGCAAATATTGATTCTTTTATTGATGAAAGGAAACAAAAAATTGCTAATGAAATTGTAAGGGAAATTAGAACGCGGATAAGTTTTTTGTTAGATGTAGGAGTTGGATATTTAACTTTAGACAGAAGTGCCAGGAGTTTGTCAGGGGGGGAATCACAAAGAATAAGGCTTGCAACACAAGTTGGCTCTAAATTAGTTGGGGTTTTATACATTTTAGATGAACCGAGCATAGGACTACATCAACGAGATAATCAAAGATTAGTTAAAGCACTCAGGGGCTTAAGAGATATTGGCAATTCTATCATTGTTGTTGAACATGACAAAGGCATAATCCTTTCATCTGATTATATTGTAGATACAGGTCCTGGAGCTGGAATTCATGGTGGTGAAATTGTTGCTCAAGGTACACCAGGCGAGATTTTAAAATGTCATACGCTCACTTCTGATTATTTAAGTGGCCGCAAAAAAATTATGATTCCTGATAAAAGAAGAAAAGGCAATGGCAAATTTTTAACTTTAATAGGTGCAAAAGGAAATAATTTAAAAAATATAACATTAAAATTACCTCTTGGTAAATTCATTTGTATTACAGGTGTATCAGGCAGTGGGAAATCTTCGTTAATTGATGATACATTGTATCCAATATTAAGCAATCATTTTTATAAATCTAACAAAAAGCCCTTAGCCTATAAATCTATTGAAGGTTTAGAAAATATTGATAAAGTTATAGAGATAAATCAATCGCCAATAGGCAGGACTCCAAGATCAAATCCTGTAACTTATACAGGGGTCTTCCAGGAGATAAGAAAATTATTTGCTAATATACCAGAATCAAAAATAAGAGGATATTTGCCAGGAAGGTTCTCATTTAATGTAAAAGGAGGAAGATGTGAAACCTGTAAAGGTGCCGGACTTAGAGTTATAAAAATGAATTTCTTGCCAGATGTACATATTGTTTGTGAAAGCTGTAATGGGAAACGTTATAATCGTGAGACATTAGAAATACGTTATAAAGGAAAATCAATAAATGATGTGCTTAATATGACTATAAATCAATCTGTTGAATTTTTTAAAAATATACCGGCAGTCATTCAAAAACTAAAGACATTACAGGAAGTAGGATTAGGATATATTAAACTTGGACAGCAATCTACAACTCTTTCAGGTGGTGAAGCTCAAAGAGTAAAATTGGCAACTGAGCTGTCGAAACGAGATACAGGGGAAACACTGTATATTTTAGATGAACCTACAACCGGTTTACATTTTGAAGACGTAAAAGTATTGCTAAATGTGTTAAATCGCTTAGTAGATAAAGGCAATACTGTCTTAATAATAGAACATAATATGGAAGTCATTAAAATGGCTGATCATATTATTGATTTGGGACCCCAGGGAGGAAATAGGGGTGGAGAAATTATTTGTGAAGGTTTTCCTGAAGAAATTATTTATAATTCTAAAAGTTATACTGCAAAATATTTAAGGAAAGCTATTAATGAAAAATAATATTTAAACAAAAACGTTTGTTTAAATATGATTTTTCAATATATATAAACAAAAGATTAATTTTTTAAATATAAAATCTATGAATTATTCTAAGGAATTTAATGAGGAAGAAAAGATAAGAGAAGCAATAACTACAAAGGATTGGAATGAGATATTGACAGCAGATACCTGGGAAGTTTTTAAAATTTTATCAGAATTTGTAGGTGGATTTGAAAAACTATCCAGAATAGGTCCATGTGTTACAATATTTGGTTCGGCGAGGACAAAGCCGGATGATAAATATTACAAGCTAGCAGAAGAAATTGCATATAATTTAACAAAAAAAGGATTTGGGGTAATCACAGGAGGAGGTCCCGGCATAATGGAAGCAGCTAACAAAGGAGCTCATTTTTCAGGAGGAAAATCTGTTGGACTTAATATAAACCTACCTTTTGAGCAAACACCTAATCCTTTTATCGATCCTGATAAGTATATGAATTTCGACTTCTTTTTCGTAAGAAAAGTTATGTTTACAAAATATTCTCAAGGTTATATTGTATTGCCTGGTGGATTTGGAACCCTGGACGAAATGTTTGAAGCAATAACTCTTACTCAAACACACAAACTTGTTCGTTTCCCAATTGTTATGGTCAGCAAAGATTATTGGTCGGGTTTATTAAAATGGATTGAAGAAAGGGTATTAAAAGAAAAGAAAATAAGCACAGATGACTTTAAACTTTTTACTGTTGTTGATTCTGCTGAGGAGGCTGTTAATCATATTGATAATTATTATAAAAAATATTCTTTGAAACCTAATTTCTAAAATTATTAATGAGCTTAGATTTAGAAGCAGTGGAATTTAGATATAATTGGTGTCTGTCCATAAAGTCAGTGTTTGATTCAGAATGACGTCTTTT
>CAYNBX010000034.1:0-11669 GCA_964395505.1 uncultured Bacteroidales bacterium
TAACAGCTTGTATTGAGCTTGCCAAAATAAAGAAATCGGACATTATGGACAAACAGTAATTAACACTTTGTTTTAACGAGAAATTTAAAGACAAAAAGTAACAATGTAACAATTTATGTATTATTCATGAGATAAATTATATTTTCCATTCCTCTTCAATGTCCCAATTGGCTCTAACTTCAACTGTCTTGGAAAAATAAAAACATCTTTCAGGTTGAATTTTCTTTAAATATTCACCTGTATCCCATCTGTTATTATGGTTTTTATCAAGAATAGCTTTTATAAGATATTTGCCTGGTTTAAGATATTCATATTTTATAATCTGGCTTTTTGTAACAAATTTCTCATTTAATACATCCTCCTTAACATTTAAAAGCTGAATAATATAATTTTCTCCCGGTTTTTCAAGTTTCAAATCAAGTATTAGTTTCCCATAATCTTCTTCTGATTTCGTCTTAAAATCTATCTTTGTCGTATCATTTGATAAATTGAAAATATCTGTAAAAATAGAGTCAGGAAAAAACAGCTTATAATTAGTATTTTCTTTCAATTTATGACAAATATCAAATTTCCTTTTAACAGAATCAATAAAAAATATATCTGGCTTTAAAGTATCTTCTTCTTCTATTAATAATATCTTTGAAAAATCATATTCTTTAACCGGATGAGAACAAATCACTTTTAAAGTTTTAAAAAAATCAAAAGAATTATTTTTTACATTTGATTTAAATGTCAATCTCATAATTTTCTTTTTCTCCTTTTTTTTAAGTTTTCTTTGAAAAGGTTTGATAACAACAACAGGCAATTCAGTAGTATCTAAAACCACAGCATTATCACTAATTTCCAATAAAATAGAATCTTTATGTATATTATTCAAATTTAGCCAACAAAACAAAGTATCTTTTGCTGCATTAAATTCATCTATTTTCCAATCCGGATTTAACTCACAATTCAAAGGCTTTATTTTTACATCTTTTGTTGGAAATTTAAAAATAAAGCCTAATTCTCCATTTTGAATTAAATAAGCTTTTACTAATCTTTGTGTAGAGTCAATTTCATGAAATAAGAAAAGAATATTATTGCAATAGCTCAAACTATCATTTATAATACTATCGCGGATAATACTATCTCTGACAATACTATCTCTGGTAATAGTATCTATTTTCATAGAAAATGGTATCTGAGGATTTATAAGACTATCAGCAAAAGCAATATCTTCATTAGGTAAGTCATAAATATAATTATCATTTGCATCTTTAAGAGCAAATATCTTATAAGAACAATCCCTTAAATTATTTAATTCAAATTCACCTTTTTTGTTAGTTTTTGAGATGTAAAAAGGGATTTCTTTAAAAGATACAGAATCGTAAGTATTTACGTATAACATTACAAGGACTTCCTTTTCGGGTTTTCTGTTAAAAGCATTAAGCACCCTACCTTTTATTACTAATGAATCCACAGTTTTACCTGTTGAAAAAACATATTGAAAATTTGAAAGTTTATTGCCTTCGTTAATGTCAGCAATAGCATTTCCAAAAAAAATTGTATAGGTTGTATTTTGCTTTAGACGTTCATTAAGATCTATAACTAATGATTTCCCTCTAATTTTAAAATCAGGATTGTTTTCAAAAGGAGGTGAAATAATTACTTGTGTTTTTACATCATTTAATTTAAAAAACTCATCAAAGCGTATAGTAATTTTATTTTTATCAAAATTATTAGAACGATTAGCTGGCTCACACTTTAAAACTTTTGGAGGTGTAACATCTTTTTTGCCTCCTGTTGGAGCAACTGGATTTGCACAATTAGTAATAAAGATAAATATATATATATAAACGATTAGATGTAAAATAAAATTCTTAAGTTTCAATTTCTAATAAAGTTTAAATTTAAATTCATAAAATTAGAAAAAATAATATTCTTACAGTTTTTAAAAGTCTTAAATAATTGATTATTATACATTATTTCATTTTGCATATTTCTTTTGAAAGAGCAGAAAACTTAAAGCCTTTATCAGCAAAATATTCCAACACACGAGGGAGTACAAATAAAACTTTTTCCTTACTTTTAACAGTATCGTGAAATAATATTATTGAGCCTTTTTTAGTATTATTCAATACATTATTAAGACATTTCAAATTAGAAATATTTAAGTCAAAATCACCACTCATCACAGTCCACAAAACAATAACATAATTTCTTTTTAATTTTCTTATTTGCAAGGGAGTTATCCTACCATAAGGAGGTCTAAAAAGTTTGCTTTTAAAATATTTATCGCATTTTTTTATATTACCAATATAATTTTTAGTAAAGTTTTTCCAACCATTAATATGATTAAAAGAATGACATCCAACAGTGTGATTATCCTGAAGTATTTTATTAAAAGTTTCAGGATATTTTTTTACATTTTCACCGAGACAAAAAAAAGTAGCTTTAGCTCTATATTGCTTTAATATTTTTAAAACTTCATTTGTAACTTCAGGGCAAGGTCCGTCATCAAAAGTTAAAAATATCTCTTTCTCTTTTGTTTTAACATCACATACTAAACTCCTTTTATATATTGTTCTTATGATATTTGGAAACTTGATAAAATACATACTTTAAGATTATTAGTTCTAAAAAACATATTTAATCTGAATAATTCCCGAGTTATAAACTTTCTACATATACAAAAATTTATCAAACCGTAAAATTCAAGCCTGCCCTGACTTTCTCAAGGAATTTTCAGGCTTAATTTCTATTTGTATTTTTTATAATGTATCCCTATATAAATTTTATAATAATCATTAAGCATATCACTTGTTTTTTTTGCTAAAACATTTTGCTTATATTTTTTTGTCATTTTTGCAATTTTCTTTAGCAAAGCTAATGAGCGTTGTTCTTCCATATCAACTTGTTCTGCTTTGTTTTCAGGGAAAGAGAGATAATAATTCAAATTTTGTTGATATATTTCAATAAGACGTTTAATAACTTTATTTGCCTTATCTGCTGCACCTGCTTTATAATAGGCTTCTGCAACAGGCAAAACGAAATAATTATAAGGGATACTCTTGTCAGGCATAACCTCCAAACATCTATCACAAACCTTTATAGCAGAATCTTTTTTACCTTCAAGCACCAAAGCGTTTGCCAGACGGCCAAAATTATTACGGAAGTTCATAGTCATTCTTCTATTTGTTTCATCAATGTATATATGAGGGTCTTGCATATTACCCCATTTGAATTTATTCATCAAGTTATTATACATTACAGATGTATTAATTCTTCCTATTTGTCCATCTGGAGTTTTTTCAGTTTTAATAGGTACTAAACGATAAGCTAAACCTTCGAGTTGAAAATATTTCTCAAGACCAATATAACTATCTTCCCCGGTAGTTATTGCAAAATAAATTGGACGTTTCCAATCATTATTTGCAAGTAAATCAAGCACCATTAAATGATTTTTTTGAATAGCATTTTTATTGATTTCCCATTGCACAGAATGTACAATTTTATCAGCCAAATTTTTAGGCACAGTTCCATTATTAACAACTGTTGCAGAATCAACATAAACACTAAATTTTTTTGTAGGAAAAAAATCTATAATACCTAATTGAGTTTTATATTTTAATATTTTATCATTCTTTTTTATAATATCAAAAAGGTCTTTAACATTAACATAACCCTTAATATTATTTTGTTCAAATAAATAAACAACATCACGGGTTCCCTGTCTGTATTTATCTTCAGTTAATGAGAAAGGTACTGGCTCTGAATTATAAGCTTTTCGTTTTAATTGATTAATATACCACTCAGTATTAAGTAAACTTAAATTAACAACTCTAACGTCAGTTCTAATTCCCTCAACTTCTTGATCATACCAAAGAGGAAATGTATCATTATCACCATTAGTAAACAAAATAGCATTAGGAGCACAGGAGTTCAGGTAATTTGCTGCAAAATCTCTACAAGTATATCTTCCAGAACGGTCGTGATCGTTCCATCCTTGTTCAGCCATAACTCCTGGCACAAGGACAAGACATAATAATGTTAAAATAATTGCAGATAATTTTGTTTTATATTTCTTGACAAGTGCATCAAATAAAGACAAAACGCCTAAACCAATCCATATTGCAAAAGCATAAAATGAACCTGCAAAAGCATAGTCTCTTTCACGAGGTTGAGGTGCATGTTGATTCAGGTAAACGACAATGGCAATGCCTGTCATTATAAATAAAAGTGAAACAACAATAGTATCTTTATAATTATACTTTAAATGATAGAAAAAACCTATAAGACCAAGAATTAAAGGCAAGAGATAAAATTTATTCGTCCCTTTATTTTTTATACTGTCCGGGATATTATCTTGTTGTCCAAGTCTAAGTTCATCTATCCATTTAATACCACTAATCCAGTTTCCATCTAAAACATCCCCAAATCCCTGTTTGTCGTTTTGTTTGCCTGCAAAATTCCACATAAAATATCTAAAATACATATAATCCAGCTGATAGCTAAAAAAGAATCTTAAATTCTCGCCAAAAGTTGGTTTCATAATAACATTGCCTTTATTATCTTTTACAGCCTGTCCATCATTATCTATTACAGGCACACCTTTTATATTTGCCCATCTTTTATAATTATCTGCATATCTTGGGTCAGTGTTATCCCACATCCTTGGGAAAATAGTGGTAAAACGTGGATCATATACAGGAATGGATTTTTTTTTATCATCAGTTATAACATATC
This sequence comes from uncultured Bacteroidales bacterium, assembly GCA_964395505.1. GTDB lineage: Bacteria > Bacteroidota > Bacteroidia > Bacteroidales > AUK083 > AUK083. The sequence goes on from CAYNBX010000034.1 coordinate 4,726, forward strand.
TCCCCTTTTTAGTATCTTTAGTATAAACAGGATTTCCATCTTTATAATCAATTATCGGGGAATTATAATATTGCCCTGATAAAAGTGGCCAGGTACCATATTGCTCTCTATTTAAGTAAGCCAACAAATTAATAGCATTATCCGGGTTATTTTCATTAATAGGAGTATTTGCATTAGAACGAATAACAAGCATCAAAAAAGAAGAATAACCAATCAAAAGAAAAGTAAATCCTAAAATTATTGTGTTCAGTATAACTTTTTTATGTTTACGTGTATATTTTAAGACCCATAATATTGAAGTAACTAAAAGTATAAAATAAAATATAGTACCTGAATTAAATGCTAATCCCAAAACATTAACAAATAAAAGTTCAAAATATCCAGCTAGTTTTACTGTCCAGGGTATAATTATATACATTATTAAAGCAAGTATCAATAATGAGATAATAATCGTTAATATAATTCCCTTTATATTAGGTTTTTTTGTTTTCTTAAAATAAAAAATAAAAGTAATAGCTGGAATTGTAAGTAAGCTCAAAAGATGCACTCCTATTGACAAGCCTATTAGATATGCTATTAATATTAACCAGCGATTAGCATATCTTTGGTCTGCAGCTGCTTCCCATTTTAACATTGACCAGAATACTAAAGCGGTAAATAAAGACGACATTCCGTAAACTTCACCTTCTACAGCAGAAAACCAAAAAGAATCAGTAAAAGTATATGCTAAAGCTCCAACAATTCCACTTCCCATAACAGCATACATCTTAGTACCAGTCATTTCTCCTTTTAAAAGTACAATTTTCTTTGCCAGAATAGTAATAGTCCAAAACAAAAACAAAATTGTAAAACCACTTGAAAGTGCAGACATAGTGTTTATCATTCTTGCAACATGGCTCACATCTCCAAAAGCAAATAAAGAAAAAAACCTGCCTAACATCTGAAAAAAGGGGGCTCCAGGCGGATGCCCAACCTGTAACTTATAAGCTGTTGAGATATATTCACCACAATCCCAAAAACTTGCCGTTGGCTCTGATGTTTTAATATAAACTGCTGAAGCTATCGCAAAAATTATCCAACCAATAGTATTGTTTGTTGTTCTATACCTTTTTTCTTCCATACTTAAATATAGTGTAAATATTTTTTTATCAATTTTTGAATAATCGCTTAATGATTTAGAAATTGTAAGATATTCTCATAATTTGATATTTCATTGGTAAGATAAATTATAATAATTTTTAAATCAGAATTAAAAAAAATAATATATTTATTATAAATGCGAAGTTAAAAAAAATTTTAAGTCATCTAAAAAAGACTAAAATAAATATAATATCTTCTGAAATATTATTTTATTAATTTTGCAAAAAAATACATATAACATAAATAATTAATAATGAAAAAATTAGTATTATTACGACACGGAGAAAGCATCTGGAATAAAGAAAACAAATTCACAGGCTGGACTGATGTTGATTTATCTGAAAGAGGTATTGAAGAAGCTAAAAAAGCAGGGAAAGTACTTAAAGAGCAAGAATTTAATTTTGAATTAGCTTATACTTCTTATTTGAAAAGAGCTATCAAAACTTTATGGATAGTTTTAGAAGAAATGGATTTGATGTGGATACCGGTATATAAAAGCTGGAGATTAAACGAAAAACATTATGGCAGCTTACAAGGTTTAAACAAGGCAGAAACAGCAAAAAAATATGGCGATGAACAAGTCTTGAAATGGAGAAGAAGTTATGACATCCCTCCTACCCCTTTAAATCCTGATGATCCAAGAAGCCCTTTACTTGACCCTCGTTATAAGAAATTAAACAAATCAGAAGTGCCACTCACAGAAGCTCTAAAAGATACCATCAATCGTCTTATCCCTTATTGGAAAAACGAAATATCCAAATCATTAAAAAAACATAATCAAATATTGATTTCTGCTCACGGAAACAGCTTAAGAGGAATAGTTAAATATTTAAAAAAAATTAGTGATAAAGAAATTGTGAAACTAAATCTTCCAACAGGAATACCTTATGTTTTTGATTTTGACGACAAGTTAAATTTGAAAAAAGATTATTTTCTTGGTGATGAAGATGAAATAAAAAAATTAATGGAAAAAGTTGCAAACCAGACTAAACAATAATGCCATGAAACATCCCCTGAAGTGCCAGAACAGGCTATTAGCAAAGTTGGCTAAGATTTGAGATTTTTGATTTTGAGATTTAATTTGCACAGCTTAGAAAATAATTTTATAAAGAAATCTGTACCGAGTACTCAGAAGAAATTCAAAGGAAGCTCTAATTTCTACACTTTGATTTTTTACAACATAAATAACCTAAAATAACCAAATTATAAAAAAAATAAATTTATGAAAAATATTTTATTTAAAAATAAAAACCTTCATTTTAAAGATGAAGGTAAAGGCAATGTAATTGTTCTATTACACGGTTTTTTAGAATCTCTTGAAGTATGGGATGAATTTTCAAACAGTCTCTCAAATAATTTTAGAGTCATATCAATAGATCTTCCTGGTCATGGGAAAACTGAAATCATTGACAAAGTCCATTCAATGGATTTAATGGCTGATTGCGTAAAAGCTGTGCTGGATAACTTAAAAATCGAACAATGTGTTATGATAGGACATTCAATGGGAGGATACGTAACTTTGTCTTTTGCAAAAAAATACCCTGATTTATTAAAAGGATTTGCCTTATTTCATTCTCATGCTGCTGCAGACTCGGAAGAAGTAAAACAAGGCAGAGAAAGAACCATCGCTATTGTGAGACTCAATCATCAAGGTTATGTAAAAAAGTTCATACCTGAATTATTCGCTGCTGAAAATGTTGAAATCTATAAAAATGAAATTACACAACTTTTAGAAACTGCCGGAGAGATAAAAAAAGAAAGTATTATTGCGGCATTGGAAGGTATGAAATCAAGAACAGGGAAATTAGAACTTTTAACATCAACTGATTTACCTGTATTATTTATTATAGGTAAAAAAGACCCAAGGTTTGCCTTTAATAAAATGATAGCTGAGGCTATGCTGCCAAATCATGCTGAAACATTGATACTCGGAAATGTCGGTCACATGGGTTTTATTGAAGCAAAAAAAGAAACATTGAAATCAGTTAAATGCTTTGCAATGAAGACATTTAATCAAATTTAGTCAAAAGAAAGATTTCTAGGAGTTTGTCCAATTTTTCATAAAAATTTATTTAATTATAAAACAATAAATATTCTTAACAACTAATGCCTCTTTTTTTAAAAAAACAAATAAATACAGATGTTTTACTCGGTGTTTGGGAAATTACTGAACATATTGAGGACTTACTAAATAATGTAAATCTTAGTAAAAAGGAACTCGTGTTATTTAAAAATTTTAAAAATGATATTCGAAAGAAACAGTGGCTATGTTATCGCTTAGTAATTAAAGAATTGATGTATCCTCTTACTGACTTAGAAATTTATTATGATGAATATGGAAAACCTTTATTTTTAAAACATAATTTTAATTTATCTGTTTCACATTCCGGCAAATATGCTGCTGCAATAATAAGCAAAACCCATTCTGTTGGAATAGATATAGAAAAAATTCAACCAAGAATAGAACGTATTACAAATAAATTTCTTAACGAAAATGAAATCAATAGTCTGGAGCATTATTATAAATTAGAAAATATGTATGTTTATTGGTGTTCTAAAGAAGCTCTTTTTAAAATATTTAGTAAAGGGAATATTGACTTTAAAAATAATTTATTTATTGAACCATTTCATTATGAACCAAAATCAAATTTTAATTTCAAACAAGGTACTTTAACGGGCAAAATATGCACAAAATATTTTAGTAAAGAATACATATTACATTACGGTAAAATAAAAAACTATATGTTAGTTTACGTTGTCAGCAGTAAAGTTTGATACAGCTTTTAATGATAATTTATTATTTTTTGTAGTATAATGGTCTTTTTCATCTGTCAGCTTTTACAACATCCTTAAAATCCCACATTCTTTATAATAACAGACTCTATTCTTTTTCAAAATTAGTAGGTAAAGATACAGTAAAAACCAAATAAGATTATATTATATGCAGATGTTTACCAAACTAAATTGGGTTATGGTATGTATTGGTGTGGAATTGATTATTATTGCAATACCAATTTCATCAGGTGCAAACAAAAAAGCAAAAAAAGCAGTTGAATTATACAATAAAAAGGTCAATAACTTACCGCATAGCTCCTCCATAGTTTAATCTTGGAGCAACGCAAAACGGAATTGGTGTATAAATGAGATTTTAATTTTTTGGTTATAACCATTAAAAAATCCTCCAGATTTTAAAAATCTGGAGGATTTTTTATAAATAATTAAAATTGATTAAACTAAGCAGAGTCCGTCTTTAAAGTCGGTGTTTGATTCAGAATGTTCATTTTTTGACGAGCGTAACGCAGAAAATGGACATTATGTACAACACTAAGTAGCAATTCATTCCATCCCTGTCTTTCTCCGAAAACTTTCCAGGTAAAGGTGTGTATGAAACATAAGACTATAGAATAAAATGTTAATAAAATTTAATCCTGTTATCTTTTATTTCAGCCTTATCTTCTAGGGCTTTATAAACTTCTCGGTCAACTCTTGATTTAAAATTGTTCACAAAATGATTTTTATATAAAGCATAATTATTTAAATCAGAAACTTTTGTAAAATCATCGACAACAACAACAAAAACAGCATTTTCTCCTTTAATAGGTTTTGACAATTCTCCTTTTTTTAATGAAAATATACTTCCAATAACATTCATTTCCCTGCCATAACCAGGAATATTATATGAAGCAAAATCAATAACATCAAGAGTGTCAACTTTCTTATTTAGTTCTAAAGCTAATTTATTAATATCTTTAGTAGAATTAAGAGCATCATTCATTTTACTGATAATCATATCAGCTTTCTTTTCTCTAAGAACAAAAGGTTTTATCTGGTCTTTTATTTGTTCAAGTGGCTTAATACCTTTGTGGTGTATTTCTTTTAACATAGCAACAACATATTTGCCCTGAACGTCAAACACTTTAGACACATCTCCTTTTTCTGTTTTTTTATTATATGCCCAACGTATTATTTCTCTTGGATAATTAATGCCAGGTATTCTATCATCCATCTTTTTTACTCTTTTAGCTGTTCTTTTATTTAATTTTTCATTCATAAATGCTTTTTCAAAGGCTTCCTCAGTATGATTTTTGGCAACAAATCTGCTTGCTTTTATATAAATATTTTGAAATGTTTGATTACTCGGAGAAATTGAACGATCAATTATAGCTACCCTAACCTTTTTAACAGGTTTTGGTTTATCTGTTATTTTCAAGATATGAAATCCCAGTCTAGTTTCTACCATTTTTATATGGCCAACTTTTGTATGTAAACCTGCATTAAAGAATGGATAAAAATTAACATTACCATCAGTAAACCAACCTATATTACCCTTATTTTTATCAGCATTTGGATAGTCAGACATTGTTTCAACTAATTTATCAAATTTTTTGGGGTTTCTTTTAATAACTTTAAATAAGCTATCAGCAAGTTCTTTGGCTTGTTCTTTACTTCTTGTAATATTTTTTTTAACTCTAGCCCCTTTATATGTTATTAAAATATGACTGGCTTTTATTGAATCAGGTCTGTATTGAATGTCAGTAAGTTTTGCTATATGATAAGTATTGTTTTCAATATATGGAGGCACAATAGTTCCTATTTTAGAATGAAACATTATTGAATCAATTCTATGAGGCAAAGAACCTTTTTTGTAAAAAGAACTATCATATCTTGTGTCAGAATTTGCATTTACATAATTTCCATTATCTTTAACAGTTTTGAATTCATTATAAATTTCATCAACTTCTTTTGCTATTTGTTCTTTATCTTTTGCTGAGGCTTTTACATCAAAAATCACATAATCAATATCTCTGGATTCTTCTTGTTTATATTTGTAACTATTTTTATCATAATATTTTTTATAATCTTCATCTGTAAGCTTAATCAAACTATCTGGCATTGTTCTGTATTTGTAAGCAATGAAACGGAATTTAGTTTTTTCTCTACTTTCTTTGTAATATCTTTTTGCTAAAGATTCAGGTAAATAATAAGATTTTGATATTAGATCTTTATATTTTGTCAGCAGTCTATCATTTTTAATATATTTTTCTATTTCAATCCACTGCTTTTTATAAACAGGGTCTAATCTATCCATATTCTGCAAATATCTGATTACTAATTTAGGATTATATTTCCCTGTCTTAGGGTCTTTAAAATTTTTACGTATATAAGCATGAGGGTTGTTACCCTGAACCTGGTCAAAAAGCTCATCACTTGAAACAACAAGACCTAATTCGTCATATTCTTTACCTAAAACTAATTGATTAACAATTTGTCTCCAGGTATTTTGTCTAATACTATAGTTTTCTTCAGAACTTAAAGTTTTCTTTTTATAATTTTGTTTTGCAAGTTCGACATTTTCGTCAACTCTTTTATTAAATTCCTGTATTGGAATTTCTTTTCCATCAATTACACCAATATTATAAGAGGGCCTTGGTCTTTTTTTTAAGAAATCACCTAAAATAAATGCTGCCAATGCCACACCAATAATAGTAATTAAAAAAACTGAGTGTTTTCTGATATTCCCAATTGCTGCCATATTCTTATTTTATTTTTTTAAGATTGCAAATGTACAATAGAAAGTTATATTTTAAAATAAAAACAATAAATTATTTAAAATTATATATATTTTACGTGTTTATATTTTTTTGTAGGTAATTCATTATTAAGCATTCATCTTGTAAAAATTTTATTAGTAATGTTTGAAATTAGAAATTAGACATTTGAAATGATGCTGCTAAAAGTAAGTTTTTCCCCAATTTCTAATTTCCGGTTTCGAATTTCAAAATATAATCATTTCCTTGTTTACC
>CAYNBX010000035.1:0-11392 GCA_964395505.1 uncultured Bacteroidales bacterium
TCAGACCTTCTCTTCGTGACAAGGGCTGTGCCTGCGATGCTCTTCGCTGTACAACGACTACACTGACACACATTTCAACTTTTCGCTGCGAAGTAATTTGCAGATTTAAGGTATTAATAAACATATCTTTCAATAAGGCATTCACAGCCTCATAAACAATTATATATTAATTGATTGGACAATATTAAGGTAAATATTTACGATTTTTTTTTGGTTTTAATTTTAATAATTTATTTCTTTGCAGCTTGTTTAACTAAAATAAAATATTATGTCTGATATCGAAACAAAAGTTAAAGCTATCATAGTAGATAAGCTTGGTGTTGACGAGAAAGAAGTTACAAAAGAAGCTAGTTTCACAAATGATTTAGGAGCTGATTCACTTGATACAGTTGAATTGATTATGGAATTTGAAAAAGAATTCAATATAGCAATTCCAGATGATCAAGCTGAGAAAATCAGTACTGTAGGTGATGCTATTTCTTACATTGAAAAAAATACTAAATAAGTAAATTTCATTAATTAATTAAATGAATTTAAAAAGAGTAGTTGTAACTGGACTTGGTGCACTGACTCCATTAGGTCATACTGTTAAAGAAACATGGGATGGTTTGATTAATGGAGTTAGTGGTGCTGAAAATATTACGCATTTTGATGCTTCCAAGTTCAAAACAAAGTTTGCTTGCGAAGTAAAAAATTACGACCCCATGGATTACTTCGATAGAAAAGAAGTAAGGAAATATGATCCCTATGCTCAATATGGATTAATCGCAGCTTCTGAAGCAATGAAAGATTCAGGTATTAACATCAATAAAATTGATTTAGACAAAGCTGGTGTTATATGGGCTTCCGGAATTGGAGGATTAACAACATTTTTCAAGGAAGTATCTGATTATACTAAGGGCAATGGAATTCCACGATTTAGCCCTTTTTTTATCCCCAAAATGATTGCAGATATTGTTGCAGGTCATATTTCAATAAAATACGGTTTTAGAGGTCCAAACTTTGCAACTGTTTCTGCCTGCGCTTCATCAGCTAATTCCTTAGTAGATGCTTATAATTATATTCGTTTATCTAAAGCAAATATTTTCATTACAGGTGGATCAGAAGCAGCAATTAATGAAGCTGGTATAGGCGGATTTAATTCTATGCGAGCTATCTCAACCCGTAATGATGACCCAAAAACAGCTTCACGTCCATTTGATAAAGACAGAGATGGATTTGTCCTGGGTGAAGGTGGTGCTGCAGTTGTCTTTGAAGAATTAGAACATGCCCTAAAAAGAGATGCAAAAATTTATGCCGAAGTTGTAGGCTGCGGATTATCTGCCGATGCATATCATATGACATCTCCACATCCTGAAGGCTTAGGCGCTATAAATTCTATGAAAAATGCCCTGGAAGATGCAAATATGAATATTGACGAAATTGACCATATCAATACCCACGGCACATCAACTCCTTTAGGCGATATTTCAGAAATTAAAGCTATTGTTAGCCTCTTTGGAGATTATGCTTATAAAATTAATATCAATTCAACAAAATCAATGACCGGTCATCTCTTAGGAGCAACTGGAGCTCTTGAATCTATTATCACTGTTCTTACAGTCAAAAACGATATAATACCACCAACAATAAATCATTTTACAGATGATCCACAAATAGATAATAAATTGAATTTTACTTTTCATAAAGCTGTTAAAAGGACAGTAAATGCAGCTATGAGCAATACTTTTGGCTTTGGTGGTCATAATGCTTCTATTATTATAAAAAAATTTATCAAATAAATAATTGAATTTTAATCTATTCCAACTGCTTAAAATAACTTTTTGTAAAGACAAAAGCTTAAGAAATTCTATAAAAAATATCTTCGGTTTTTACCCTAAAAATATCTTTATTTATGAGTTAGCATTTCGTCATAAATCAGTTTCTAAAGAAATTGTTAAAGGAAAGAAAATCAATAATGAACGCCTTGAATACTTAGGAGATGCTATTCTAAGTGCAGTTGTGGCTGATTACCTGTTTAAGAAATTCCCTTATAAAGAAGAAGGCTTCTTAACCATAATGAGATCAAAAATCGTTAGCAGAGACTCATTAAATAAACTTTCCCAAAAATTAGGCCTCGATAATTTAATAATGTCAAATAATATTCCTCATAATTTATACCGCTCAATAAAAGGTAATGCCTTTGAGGCTTTTATTGGAGCATTATATCTTGACAAAGGTTACAACTTCACAAAAAAAATCATTATCAACAGAATAATTAAACATCATTTTGATATTGATAAACTTGAAACAGAAGAACTAAATTTCAAAAGCAAACTTATTGAATGGGCTCAAAAAGAAAAGAAATTCATTGAATTTAAAGTCATCGATGAAATTGTTAACAATCATATTAAACAATACCTTATAGAAGTATTTATTGAAAATAAATCATTTGCTAAGGCACAAGATTTTTCTATAAAAGGAGCAGAAAAAATTGCTGCTGAAAAAGCATACAACAAATTAAATCCAAAGAATTAATTTTCTATTCTGCAGATAAAACTAATGAATTATTGAATTTTCCCTTTATCATTGAATAATTTATTCTTCATTTTTATTCCTTTTAAAAACTTTATTTGTACTTTTATCCAGAGTATTAAATAAATATTATGGTAAAAAAATTACGATTAAATATAGATTACAACCAGGAATATGTAGTGATTGGCATTCCCTGTCATCTAAAATATTATCGCATTGCTTATCTTATTAATAAAAAGTTAAGCTTACATTTAATGAAAATTGAAGACCTGGTAATACTTTCAAAAAAGAAACAATACCCAAAGTTTGTGATTTATTATTATAAAGATGAAGAAAATTTTAATTCTTTTTATTTAATATCAAATAAAAGCCAGAATGGCAACTTAATACCAGAGCAAAAACAAACAGATTATTTTTTGTTTATTGACAACTTTCTTAATAAACAAACAAAGGATAAATTAATAAAAGAAATAAGAGAAATACCTAATGTTTTAACTGCTTATGAAATAAATCCATTGTCAATTAAAGATATCAATAAAATTCTATCGGATTTAGAAATACATATAACAAATATTCAAAAGAAAAAAACGAGCTGATTTTTTCAAAGGTATTTTTATAAAAAAACGATTAAAAGGATAAAACAATAAATTTATAAAGCAGCAGCAAACTGTTTAAGAAAACGGATATCATTTTCGAAGAAGAGCCTTAAATCTTTAACCTGATATTTAATCATAGCGATTCTTTCAATTCCCATACCAAAAGCGAATCCAGTATATCTTTTATTATCAATTCCACAATTTTCTAACACATTAGGGTCAACCATTCCACAACCTAAAATTTCAACCCAGCCAGTATATTTACAAACATTGCAACCTTTACCACCACAGATATTACAAGAGATATCCAATTCAGCAGAAGGCTCAGTAAAAGGAAAATAAGAGGGACGGAAACGAATTTTAGTATTCTCACCAAACATTTCTTTTGAAAAATACAAAAGTGTTTGTTTAAGGTCTGCAAAGGAAACGTCTTTATCAATATATAAACCTTCTACCTGATGGAAAATACAATGTGCTCTGGCAGAAATTGCTTCATTGCGAAATACTCTGCCAGGAGAAATTGTCCTTATAGGAGGTTTATTACTTTCCATAACACGAACTTGTACTGGCGAAGTATGAGTACGCAAGGATACCTGTTTGTCAATATTATTTGAATCTGCCTTCTCAATAAAAAAAGTATCCTGCATATCACGTGCAGGATGTTCTTCAGGAAAGTTTAATGCAGTAAAATTATGCCAGTCATCTTCAATTTCAGGACCTTCTGAAACAGAAAATCCTATTCGTGAAAAAATTTGTATTATCTCATTTTTTATTATTGATAAAGGATGACGTGACCCCAATTCCATAAAATTGGCGGGAAGCGTTAAATCATTGCTAATCTTAGTGCTTGCTTCTTTATTTTCAAATAATTGTTTCTGTTCTTTAATTTTGTTTTGAACATTATTCTTAAGTTCATTGAGCAATTTACCTATTTCTTTACGCTTTTCTGCAGGAACTTTTTTAAATTCAGAAAACAAGTCTGCTATAATTCCTTTTCTACCTAAAAATTTAACACGAAATTGTTCTAATTGGTCAAGATTTTCAGCCCTGAAATTTTTTACTTCTTGTACAAATTCTTTAACTTTTACTATCATTATTTAACTTTCGTTGACTTTTATTTAACAATCTTAATAGTCATTTTAATATCTTTAATAGGTCTGTCAAACCTATCGGTTTTAACCTCTGCAATTTTATCAATTACGTTGAGACCTTCGATTACTTCTCCGAAAACAGTATAATTTCCATCAAGGAAAGGTGTGCCACCAATAGTTTTATATGTTTCTCTCTGCTGCTTTGTAAACTTTCTGCCAATCCTGTTTTCAAGAGAATTCAATTGTTCATCAGTATATTTTCTGCCTTGAACAATATAAAATTGAGAACCAGAAGAAGCTTTTTCAGGATTGACATTATCTCCTCTTCTTGCAGCAGCTATAGCTCCTTTTTTATGAAAATATTCAGGTACAAACTCGGCAGGTATGGTGTAACCTGGTCCGCCATTACCAAGCATAGCTCCTTGCTTAGCATTTCTTGAATCCGGATCTCCTCCCTGTATCATAAAATGATTTATAACTCTATGGAAAAGGAGTCCATCATAATATTTCTTTGACACTAATTTTACAAAATTATCACTGTGCTTTGGAGTTTTGTTATATAAAGCAATTTTTAAATCACCAAATTTTGTGCTTATTAAAACAATTCTTTCATCTCCTTTTAAAATACTTACATCACCTGCATCTTTATTTTCTATATTTAAAGTCTTTACTTTGTTAAGCTGCTCATCTTTTTTAGTTTGTTTCATATTTGAATTACATGCTGTGATAGAAAAAACCATCCCAATTATTAAAAAACCATTTAATATCTTTTTCATAATCTTTATTATTTAAATCATTGATATTATAAATTAATCTTAAATTTTTGCAAAAATAAATAAATATCTATGAAAATATATTCTCAAAATTTATTTCATAACAATTTCTATTTTTTTTTAAATTGTTTTAATTTTTCAATAAAACATTTTCTACACAGGGGTTCATAGCTGTCCTTTTCACCTAAAACAACTAATTTATCATCAGGAATAATTCTATGAGAATATTGAGCCAGTGCACCACAATTCATGCAAATTGCATGAACTTTTGTGATATATTCAGCGGTTGCCAATAAAGAAGGCATAGGGCCAAAAGGCTTGCCAAGATAGTCCATATCAAGGCCTGCAACAATAACACGAATACCTCTATTTGCAAGCTGATTGCAAACATGAGACAACTCATCATCAAAAAACTGAGCTTCATCAATACCAACTACATCAACATCATTAGCTAAGAGAAGAATTTCTGAGGCTGTTTGCACAGGGGTTGAATTTAAAGAATTCTCATCATGCGATACTACATCTTTATCATCATATCTTGTATCTATTGCAGGCTTGTAAACTTCTATCTTTTGCTTTGCAATTGCAGCTCTTTTTAACCTTCTTATTAACTCCTCTGTTTTCCCTGAAAACATTGACCCACAAATCACTTCAATCCATCCCCTTCGATTTTCTTTGTTTATTGTATCCTCTAAAAACATTATTCAAAATTATATTTTTAATAACTTGATTTTATATTTTTTAATTTTTCCCGTTGTTTTAAATATAAATTAATGCCAGATTTATTATTTTTGAATTATATTTAGTTTCTTACAATTTTTTATGCTGCAAAATTAAATTTTATTATTGAGTATCATTTAACCCTGATTGAGCTATTTTATATTTAAAACCATTTAGCCTTAGGTTTAACAAGAAGCGTTGAATACCAATTCTTTAAAACGTTTCTTGATAAAAATAGCTTTTTTAGAGTAATCATTATAATTTCAAAATTATTCTAACGTTTACACTATACAAAATTAAATAAAACCTAAAACTTTTAATAATCATAATAAAAAATAAAATATGAATGCAAATATTATCAAAAAAGAAATTTCTGTAATTATTGAAACTGTTAAGCAACAAAGTAAGACTATTCTTAATTATACTAATAAAATTCCCCAAATTGAACTTGACCTTATTATGGAAAACATTCGCAAATTATATGAAAAATTATATGAGCTTAACAAAATCAATTACTTATATAATATTTCATCTGAAAAAGAAGAAACGAAAAAAGTAACTCAAACAACAGATAAAACAATTAGAGAGATAAAACCAGACATACAAAAGCATATTATTGAAAACGAAAAACAAGAAAAAGAGGAATACGCTGAAAACAAAGGACTTGAAATGAAGACCAATAAAGAAAAAATTATTGAAAATATAATTGCAGAAAAACAAATTGACTTTGAAGAAAAAGGGGGAAAAGGCCGGAACATAAACATTCAAGAATCATCTGCAGATGAAAAAGAATACACGCATAAGCCAGCATATAATGAAATACCATTAAAAGAAAAAAACACTGAGTATAAAAATTCAACAATTAATTTGTTCACAGGAACCGAATATTCTATAGCTGACAAATTTAAGGATGATAAAAAATCTATTAATGAAAAAATATTTGAAGACAAAAAAGACGGAAGTGTATCAGCTAAAATACGAAATAATAAAATTGAGAATCTTAAATCAGCAATAGGTATAAACGATAAATTTTTATTTATCAATGAATTGTTTTATGGGAATATGAATGATTATAACGAAGCTATTGATAAATTAAATAATTTCAATGCTTATCAACAAGCCTCTGATTTTATTGATATCTTAAAAGAAAGTAAGCAATGGGATAAAAATTCTGAGGCTTACAAAATACTTGATGATTTTGTAAAACGAAGATACTTCTAATACTTCTATACTTTATAAATAATATCTGAAAAGAAACTTGCAAAAAATAAATATAAGATTCCCTTTTACGAATTATTAATATTGATAAAAAAATCTTTTTATGTCTAAATTATATATTGTCCCAACTCCTATTGGAAATCTGGAGGACATCACATTGCGTGCAATACGCATTTTGAAAGATGTTGATCTTGTTTTAGCCGAAGATACAAGAAGAACAGGTTTACTATTAAAACATTATGAAATTAATAATAAAATGATGCCTCATCATAAATTTAACGAGCACAGAACAGTATCAGGCATTACACAAAGAATTATTGACGGAGAGAATATTGCTTTTGTAACAGATGCAGGCACTCCTTCAATTTCAGACCCCGGCTTTTTGCTTGTAAGGGAATGTATAAATAAAAATATTGAAGTAGAATGTCTCCCTGGTCCTACTGCCTTTGTCCCTGCACTCGTTGATTCAGGTTTGCCTTGCGAAAAATTTGTCTTTGAAGGATTCTTGCCCCATAAAAAAGGCAGACAAAGCAAAATAAAACAACTAAGCAAACAATCTTATACTATGATTTTTTACGAATCACCCTTTCGTTTACTAAAAACCCTCGAACAATTTTCCGAATATTTTGGAAATAACCGAAAAACTTCAGTTTCAAGAGAACTTAGCAAAATACACGAAGAAACTATTAGAGGAACCCTCGCTGAATTAATAAAATATTTTAAAAACAAAATCATTAAAGGAGAAATTGTAATTGTTGTTGAAGGTTATAAAGATAATCAGTAAATTATCAGACAAAAATATCTTATTATCAACACTACCCTAATTCTATATCCCATAATATTATTTTTTTTAAATTCTTCTGTAACGTTTTATAAAAATACTCGTCTTGCCTATAAAAGATAAAAAATTAAAATTTAACATTTAAAAAAATAATAATCTTAAAAATACTTAATCATGAAAAAATTAATTATAATATTTGCATTAGCACTATTTATGGACTTAAATCCAACATCAGCTTCAATCACAAAAAAAGAAGCAAAAACAAAAACAGAAATTATTTGTAATAGTGCTGAAGAATTTCCGAAAATGGAGGAAGAAACTTATATTGATGATATTCCTTTTGATACTAAAACTATCTTTTATAATAATATCATTAAATTAGAAGAAGAAAAAAGTATTGATGACATTCCTTTTGATACTAAAACTATCTTTTATAATAATATCATTAAGTTAGAAGAAGAAAAAAGTATTGATGACATTCCTTTTGATACAAAGCAAGTTATAAGAAATATGAAATAATTTATCAAATATTTTCCATATAATTTTATATTATATCCTGATAAATTCCTAAGTTGAAATGAATATTCCTGTCAAACACGACAGGAGTTATAACCAGCATTCAATTAACACATAGTTTGCAATTATTCAGTTTAACACAATAGCAGAACTTAGGAGCTTTATCAGGATTTTTTTAATTATTTTTGTAAAAAATATTGTAATTTAGATGGATTATGAAAAAGAATAAATATAAAAAAACTAATAAAAAATTTGAAATATTCATACCTGATACAAGCAGTTACAAAGAGCTTCCATTATATACAAACACAATTTCAGCAGGCTTTCCTTCCCCTGCTGATGATTTCATTGAACAAAAATTAGATTTAAACGAACATCTGATACGAAATCAATCTGCTACCTTTTTGCTCAAAGTAAACGGGGATTCTATGATAAATGCAGGGATTAATGATGGAGATATTCTTGTGGTTGACCGTTCAATTGAGCCTTCTAATGGTAAAGTTGTTATTGGAGTTATTGATGGAGAATTTGTTGTTAAAAGAATTGTCAAAAAATCCAGGAAATTTTACCTTCAACCGGAAAACGAAAATTTCAACCCTATTGAAATCACTGAAGATATGGACTTTAAAATCTGGGGAATAGTAACTTACACTATACATAAATTGTAAAACCTTAATATATTCAATACATAAATCTTAAAATATGTCTTATACTTACAAATACCCGCGACCTGCTTTAACAGTAGATATAATAATTTTCAAAAAGGAAAATGATGATATTAAAGTGCTGCTCATTCAACGTGATAATCCTCCTTTTAAAGGACAATGGGCTTTCCCTGGTGGTTTTGTAAATATTGATGAAACTTTAGAAAATGCAGCAAAACGAGAGTTACAGGAAGAAACTGCTCTTACAGATGTTGAATTAAAGCAGCTTTATACATTTGGTGCTATTGACAGGGATCCAAGATTCAGAACCGTATCAGTAGTCTATTACGGCTTTACTAATCTAAATAATGATAAAGTTAAAGGTGGCGATGATGCACAAAAAGCTCAATGGTTCTTAATAAATAAAATACCAAAATTGGCTTTTGACCATAACGAAATCTTAAAAATGGCTCTTGAGAAAATAAAATAAGAGTTCATGCAGACTTAAAAAAACAAAGAAAAATGAAACTAATCAATGAAATACTTAAAAAATAGCAACCATTTTTTTTGATTAGACCAAATATCTTATTTTGCTCAATTTAAATTAACAAAAAATGGATAAGTAAACATATCAAAAAAATAGAAAATATCTCAAAAGTATTAGTAAGTTTATTTAGCGAACAAACAATTCCTAATGTTGAAATGATAAAGGAATTTCAAAATAAAGTTGATGATTTCTTTCTACTAACAAAAATTATTTAATAAAATAAAGTAAGAAATTAAAAATTAATTGTTGTATGCAAACAACATAATTTAACTATATTTGTTGTCTAAATAAAACATATTACATGCAAAAGCTATACAGATATTCAAAAACAAGAATAGAAAATACTAATACAGATTTCGTAAGATATCTTTATAATGAAATTGAATGGGAAGACAGATTAATTGGAATAACAGGAGCAAGGGGCACAGGTAAAACAACCTTAATGCTGCAATATTTAAAAAATAATTATAATAATTCTGATAAAGCTTTATATGTTTCATTAGATAATTATTATTTTTTGCGTAATACTTTATTAGACCTTGCTGAAGATTTTTATATAAATGGTGGTAGGTATTTATTTATTGATGAAGTCCATAAATACAGTAATTGGAGTATTGAAATAAAAAATATTTATGACACATTTACAGATTTAAAAATAATTTTTTCGGGTTCCTCAGCATTGCAATTGCACAAAACAGGAGCAGACCTGAGCAGGAGAGCAGGTATATATCACTTACATGAATTATCATTCCGCGAATATATTAACTTATCACAAAAGACTGATTTCAATGCTGTTTCTCTCCCAGTATTATTAAAAAATCATAATATTATTACCAATAAAGTAAATAATAAAATAAAGATAATACCTCTTTTTAAGAAATATACCGAGCAAGGAGTGTATCCTTTTTTTATGGAAATAAAGGGACAGTTTTATGACAGACTATTAAATACCTTGAACACTATTTTAGAAAATGATTTAATGGCTATTGAAAAAATAAATTACCAAACTACACAAAAATTAAAAAAAATTATTTCTCTTATAGCAGATAGTGTTCCATTTAAAGTTAATATCTCTGAATTGAGCAGAAAAACAGAATTAAGTCGTGATTTTCTCTTGCGCTTGTTAAATGCATTAGACAGAGCTGATGTAATAAGTAATATTCGACAAAAAGGCGTACCGACAGGCCATCTGACAAAACCTGATAAAATATATCTTAATAATACTGCTTTATTATATGCTTTAAGTACAAAACAAATAATTTCAAAAGGCATATTAAGGGAAACATTTTTTATGAATCAACTTATTCTTAAGCATCAAATAAATACAGCAAAACAAGGAGATTTTTTAATTGATGGAAAATACACCTTTGAAATTGGTGGGAAAAATAAAACACAAAAACAAATTACAGGAATAAAAAACTCATACATAGCTGCTGACGATATTGAATACGGATATAAAAACAAAATTCCTCTGTGGCTATTTGGGTTTTTGTATTAATATAAAATCCTAAAAAGGGTATGTGTCAAATTTCTTTAACTTGAAAAAGCCGGGAAAGTCTATCATCGAATTGAACGAATTATACAAATTTTAATTCTTTAAATTAGTGTAATTCGATGAAAAAAATCATAATTTAACTACAAAACAATGACATTGGTCGTACACTTTATTAATATTAAAAAAAATAATAAACTTTTAGTTTATTAAAATTTTATTGAAAAAACAATCAAAAAAAACATTTATAGTATTAAATAACAATAACTTAAAAACAGCAACTGTCAGAGATCATCTTAGTTTAAAACAAGAAAGCAAAGCGTTAAGAAAAGCTTTTTAGCTTTGGACTGGTTTGCAGGGCAGGCTATCAATTTGATAAGTATGTATTTAATTGGGAAAGAAATAACTTTTGAATTAACTTTGTACAGAACGAATACGGTTTTTATTTAAAATTTATAAAGCATGAAATATCTCAGGGGTAATTTTCAGTTTACATTATT
>CAYNBX010000036.1:0-11320 GCA_964395505.1 uncultured Bacteroidales bacterium
CCATATATTTTTTTGAAATTTGTTTAACGGGATACCAGGCTGAACCAACTCCTATTAAAAAAACTGTAATTAAAACATAGACAAAATCCATTATCTTTATATGAACAGGATAAGCTTTAATAATAAATGAGTTTTCACCAGATGTTAATGGCACAATCCCATATTTTTGTTGAATAAGACAAATAATAAGTCCCAATATCAATCCTAAAATTGCACCACTTAAAGAAATCATCAAACCTTCTGTGAAGAATATTTTTTTTATAAGTTTATTATTTGCACCCATGCTTCGCAAAACTGAAATGTCTTTCTTTTTATCAAGTATTAACATTGAAAGTGAGCCAATTATGTTAAAAGCAGCGATAAGTAAAATAAAGGTAAGTATTAGGTAAACAGCCAATTTTTCTGATTTCATTATCTTAAAAAGTAATTTTTGCTGCTGAAATCTATTTTTAACATAATATTTATCTCCAACTAATTTCTGAATTTTATTCTGTACTTTATTCATATTTGCATCAGGTCTTAATCCTATTTCTACTGCTGTTACTTCTTTTTTATATTCTAACAA
Source organism: uncultured Bacteroidales bacterium (assembly GCA_964395505.1). Classification (GTDB taxonomy): domain Bacteria; phylum Bacteroidota; class Bacteroidia; order Bacteroidales; family AUK083; genus AUK083. The sequence goes on from CAYNBX010000036.1 coordinate 566, forward strand.
ATCACGGGCAAAACTAAGTGGTACTATCATATACTTATAGTCAAAATCTTGTTGTATTGAAAAAATTCCCGAAGGGTATATTGTTCGTAAATTAAAACTTTTTTCAGGATTCAATAAAGGTATTTTTTGGGTTCTTCTCGGAACATAAACATAAATTGGATTTTTGAAATCATTAAGGCTAATTCCCAATTTGTAAGCAATTCCATATCCCAATACAGCATAATTTATTTCCCCGGATTTTAAAATAAAATCTCCATCAACCATCATTGAGTCTATTGTCGTCATTTTCTTAAAATCTTTGCTTACGCCTTTTACAGTTACAATATCTTGTTTTGATTTATATTTTAAAAGTACGTCTTCTTCAACAACTTCAGTATAATAAGCAACACCAGGAATTTTTCTTATTGAATCAGCAGGAATATCATAAGAATTAAAAGTCTTGCCTTCTTTTATAGTTATTTTGAAGTCAGGGTTGAAAGAATTGAAAAGTTTAGTTACTAAGTTCTCAAAACCATTGAAGACTGAAAGTGCCACTATAAGAGCCATTGTCCCGATTGTAACACCTGCAATAGAAATTCCGGATATAATATTAATAATATTATGTGATTTTTTTGAGAATAAGTATCTTTTGGCTATGTAAGATGAGAAGTTCAAATTTTGTATTTGTGTTTTGTGAATTTTAAAATTAAACAAAAATAGTATTTAGTCTTTTATATCTTGATGATTGTTAAAAAATAAGGGAATTACGAAAATATTTCTCAATTAACTGTTTATAATAATATTATTTCCATGCTTTTACAATTAAGCCTGTTCCAGTTTTATGATTATTTTTTACATCAAAATAATTTAATATTAAAAAAAATGGTAATATAAGTAAATAATAAAAAGGAATTAATATAAAAAATATTTTTGAGACATTAAGCAGTTGAATAGGATATTTCATTGATATATACCATGATATTTTGCCAGGATTACCATAAGTATATTTTGCTTCTGTTTTTGAAAAACCAACTTTCTTTAATTTTTTCTGGATGCTATTAATATTATAACCATCACGGACGTGTTCTTCAATAAAAGATTCATCGTGATTATGGTCGTGAACATCAGAGCCGCCCTGGTCTGATGGAGTTGAAATCAAAAGCACAGCTCCTTTTCTCATTGAATGATAGAAATTTTCAAAAACCCTTAAGTCATCCAATATATGCTCCATTACATCAACGCAAAGTATTAGGTCAAAAGCATCTTTTTTAATATATTTTGTCAAGTCAAATGTTTCAAAAGAGACATTTTTTTTATCAATTTTTATGAAAAAATTATTACAGTCTTGTATTTGTTCTTTTTTAACATCAACAGCTGTGATGTTCCAATTTTTATTATATGAAGCAAGAAAATATGAATATTGCCCGAATCCTGAACCTGCATCCAATATATTTAGTACCCCGTATTTATTTTTTGCCCAAATTTTAATTTCTTTTTTTATATGCCAGGTCCTTAGTAATAAAAGATTAAGGAATTTATAAAAGCTAATTCTTAAAAAAGGGCTTTTATTAAAAACCTTTCCCAAACTTTGTTTTATTGGATCATATTTCATTGAAAAATCAAATTTAAGATTTAAAGTTAAGTATTTTTCTTAATTATTAAATGGAACTTACAAACTTTGTATAGTATTTATTTGTCTTTTAATAAGTTTTCAATATTTTCGATATAGTCTAAAGAATCATCAATATAAAATTCAAGTTCAGGTACAGTTCGTATTTTATTTTTTACCCTTTTTGCTAAATTATATCTGATTATCTTTGTAGAACCAAGGATTTTTTGGAATAACTCATCTTTGTTTTTTGTTGCAAACAAGCTAAGATATACTTTAGCTATGGAAAGGTCTTTGTTGAGCCTAACTTCAGTTACAGTTATCATTGCACCTTTAAAAAGATTTCTGCTTTCAAGCTGGAAAATCTCACCAAGAACTTTTTGTAATAATTTAGATGTTTTATTTTGTCTTATTGATTTCATTTTTCAAAATTAATATTTTAATAGAAACTAAATTGTCAAAATATTGTCTATACTTATTATCTGCTTTTAATATTTATTATATTTTTATTTTATCTTTGTGCTTATGAAAAAATTAGGCAGAATATTAAGATACGTTATTCCCTATTGGGTATATGCATTGCTAAATATTTTATTTAATATTTTATCTGTATTATTTTCTTTATTTTCCTTTGCATTGTTTATTCCCGTTTTGCAAATGTTATTTAAAACTACTGAAATACCAAAATCAGCCCCACATTTTTCTATTATGAATTTTCAAACAATAAAAGCTAATTTTTATTATGAAATTGGACATTTGATTAGGCAATATGGAGACATTAAAGTTTTAATGTATATTTCTATACTAATTGTAGTTTTATTTTTCTTAAAAAATCTGTTTCGTTATTTAGGGATGTTTTTCTTAGCTCCTATTCGCAATGGAGTTATAAAAGACATTAGAAACGATATGTATTCAAAAATTTTAATATTACCATTATCCTATTATACAGAACAAAGAAAGGGTGATATTATATCTCGTATGACTTCAGATGTTCAGGAGATAGAATGGTCAATTATGAGTTCACTTGAAGCGGTTTTCCGTGAGCCAATTACTATCATTGCTTATGTTATCACTTTATTTATTTTTAGTTCATCCTTAACAGTATTTGTTTTAGTTCTTTTACCTATCAGTGGATATCTTATTGGCAGTATTGGAAAAAGTTTAAAAAGAACTTCAGTGAAGGGACAACGTAAAATGGGAGAGATTCTTTCTATTATTGAAGAGACAATTGGGGGCTTAAGAATCATAAAAGCATTTAATGCTATTGAAAGTGCTGGTGAGAATTTTCAGGATACGAATATAAAATACACTCGTTTGATGATAAAATTATATAGAAAGCGTGATTTAGCTTCTCCACTTAGCGAGTTTTTAGGCACCTTAGTTTTAGTTGTTGTTTTATGGTTTGGCGGAAGAATGGTTTTAAGCTCTAATCCAACTATTGATGCTGCCGCTTTTCTTGTTTATCTTACAATTTGTTCTCAATTACTTCCACCTGCAAAATCTATGACTACGGCTTTTTATAATATTCAAAAAGGTGCTGCTTCTGTTGAAAGAATTGAGCATGTTTTAAATGCAGATGAAGTTATTATTGAAAAATCAGATGCCATTCATATAAAAAAATTCAATAAGAATATTGAATATAAAAATGTTAGCTTTTCTTATGAAAAAGAAACAATTTTAGATAATATAAATTTGATAATACCAAAAGGGAAAACAATAGCTATTGTTGGAGCTTCAGGGGGAGGAAAAACATCTATGCTTAATTTGCTTCCAAGATTTTATGATACTAATAAAGGTCAAATCTTGATTGATGGTATCCCTATTAAAGATTATATTATTTCTGATATAAGAGGATTAATGGGCATAGTTACACAGGAAACAATTTTGTTTAATGATTCGGTCTTTAACAATATAGCTTTAGGCACGAAAAATGTAACTAAAAAAGATGTAATATCTGCTGCTAAAGTTGCTAATGCTCATGAGTTCATTTTAAATTTACCAGATGCTTATGATACAAATATTGGAGATAGAGGAACTAAACTTTCAGGAGGTCAGAAACAAAGAATAAGTATTGCAAGAGCTGTTTTAAAAAATCCACCTATCTTAATATTAGATGAAGCAACATCTTCCTTAGATACAGAATCAGAACGTCTGGTACAGCAAGCTATAGAAAATCTTATGAAAAATAGAACTTCCATTGTAGTTGCACACAGGTTGTCCACTATTCAATTTGCTGATGAAATTGTTGTACTTAATAAAGGTAAAATTGTTGAAAGAGGTTCTCACAATGAATTATTAAAATTAAACGGAGAGTATAAAAAGTTATATGATATGCAGTCTTTTAAATGATTATCATAATAGTAATATTATTATTATTTTAAAAATTATTTTTTATTTGTTGGAACAACTTGGTTAAACTTTACATTTCAAGAATATATTTAAAAATTGAATAATTATGAATTTGAATAATTTTACAATAAAATCGCAAGAAGCAATTGAAAAAGCATTTCAAATTGCTAGAGGAAATAAACATCAAGCAGTTGAGAACGCTCATCTTTTAAAAGGGATATTAAATGTTGGTGAAAATATATCTTCATTCTTATTCCAAAAGATGGGTGTTAACATTCAAGATTTCGAAAATGTTTTAAATAGTATCATAGAGTCATACCCTAAAGTTAGTGGTGGTGAGCAATATTTATCTTCTGATGCAGAAAAATCTTTACAAAAAGCTCTGGATTATTCTAAAAAATTCAAAGATCAATTTATTTCAGTTGAACATATATTATTGGGTATTTTGGCTTCTGGAGATACAATTTCACAATTAATGAAAGATAACGGGATTACAGAAAAAGAGCTTATAAAAGCAATTACTGAGCTTAGAAAAGGTTCTCATGTAGATAGTCAAACTGCGGAAGAAACTTTTAATTCATTAAATAGATTTGCAATTAATTTAAACGAGCGAGCTCGTGCAGGAAAATTAGACCCTGTTATTGGTAGAGATGACGAGATAAGAAGGTTATTACAAATACTTTCACGACGTACTAAGAATAATCCTATACTTATTGGCGAACCCGGCGTTGGTAAGACTGCAATAGCTGAGGGATTAGCTCACCGTATTGTAAAAGGTGATGTGCCTGATGACTTAAAAAACAGACAAATTTATTCCTTAGATATGGGAGCATTAATTGCAGGAGCTAAGTATAAAGGGGAATTTGAAGAACGATTAAAATCCGTTGTAAAAGAAGTTGAGAACTCAAATGGCGAAGTGATTTTGTTTATTGACGAAATTCATACTTTGGTAGGTGCAGGAAAAAGTGAGGGAGCTATGGATGCTGCTAATATTTTAAAACCTGCTCTGTCTCGCGGCGATTTACGCGCAATTGGTGCAACTACTTTTAACGAATATCAAAAATATTTTGAAAAAGATAAGGCTTTAGAACGTCGTTTTCAAATTGTTAATGTTGATGAACCCGATACTTTAAGCGCAATTTCCATCTTAAGAGGTTTGAAAGAACGTTACGAAAATTATCATAAAATACGTATTAAAGATAGTGCAATAATTTCATCTGTTGAACTTTCTCAACGTTATATTTCTGATAGATTTTTGCCAGATAAAGCTATTGATTTAGTTGATGAGGCTGCTGCTAAACTCAGATTAGAAGTGAATTCCGTACCCGAAGTAATTGATGAGATTTATAGAAATATAAAACAACTTGAGATTGAACGCGAAGCACTGAAACGTGAGAAAGATAAAATAACTGTAAATAACTTAACTAAAAAAATTGCTGAACTGAATGAAAAATTAAACTTTTATAAGGCTAAATGGCAATCTGAAAAGACTATTATTGATAAGATACAAAAAAATAAAAAGGATATTGAAACTTATAAACATGAAGCAGAAGTAGCTGAACGTGAAAGCGATTATGCTAAGGTTGCTGAGTTACGTTATGGAAAAATTAAAGAGGCTCAAGCTAATATTGAAAATTTGAAAAAAGAATTGAAAAAAACTCAAGGTGACAATGCTTTAATAAGAGAAGAAATTGATGCTGAAGATATTGCAGAAATAGTTTCTAAATGGACCGGCATCCCTGTTAAAAGAATGATGCAAAGTGAGCGTGAAAAATTGTTAAATTTAGAATCTGAATTACATAAAAGGATAGTGGGTCAGGATGAGGCTATCACTGCTGTAGCTGATTCTGTGAGACGTAGTAAAGCTGGATTACAAGATGTAAATCGCCCCCTCGGCTCTTTCATATTCTTAGGTACAACAGGAGTTGGTAAAACAGAATTAGCAAAAGCCCTTGCTGAGTTTCTATTCGACAATGAAAATTATTTAATTCGTATTGATATGTCTGAATATCAAGAGAGATATTCTGTTTCTCGTTTAATTGGTGCTCCCCCCGGATATGTTGGCTATGATGAAGGCGGACAACTAACCGAGGCTGTCCGTCACAAACCATATTCCGTTATCTTACTAGATGAAATTGAAAAAGCTCATTCTGATGTGTTCAATATACTTTTACAAGTTCTTGATGATGGCAGATTAACTGACAATAAAGGCAGAACAGTTAATTTTAAAAACACAATTATTATTATGACCTCAAATACAGGCTCACATTATATTCAAGAAAATTTTGCAAAAATTAATGAAAATAACAAAGCTGAAATAATTGAAATTACAAAGGCTAATGTATTTGAATTGTTAAAAAAAACTATTCAACCTGAGTTTATTAATAGAATTGATGATATTATAATGTTTAATCCGTTATCTAAAAGCGAAATAGAACAAATTGTTAAACTGCAATTCGGAAGGGTTAAAAAATTATTATCAAAAAATAATATTAAAATTAATATCACTGAAAAAGCTGTTAAAAGATTGGCGAAAATTGGCTTTGACCCTCAGTTTGGTGCAAGACCAATCAAAAGAGTTTTACAAAAATATGTTTTAAATAATTTATCAAAACAAATACTGGCAGGAAATATTAATAAGCAAAAACCTATTGATATTGATTATGACGTGAATATTAATGAATTAATATTTAAAAATTAGTGATGTTTTGAGAGATTATTCGTTAAACTCTTTTTCCAGGTAATCTTTTAACTCGCCTATCTTTACTCTTGGTTTTATTTTACCGTATTTGCTATATGAAATTTTGCCTGTTTGTTCAGAAACTATTACTGAGACAGCATCAGACTGTTCTGTAATTCCAACACCTGCTCTATGCCTGAGCCCAAGGTTTACAGGTATTCTTGTATTGCTTGATACGGGCAATATACATCTTGCAGCTTTAATTCTGTTTCTGATAATGATAACTGCACCATCATGAAGAGGACTGTTCTTAAAAAATATGTTCTCAATTAATTGTTCTGATATTCTAGCATCAAGAACCTCACCTGTGTCAATGAACTGGCTTAGTTCATTTTTTTTGGCAATTACAAGCAAAGCTCCTGTCTTTGTCTCTGCCATTTTCTGACAAGCTTTAACAATAGTATCTATATCTAAACTAATATTAGCATGAAGCTTAAATTTCAAGAATAAAGATTTTTTGTTTATAAAGCTGTGAGTACCTAATAAAATTAAAAATTTTCTGATTTCAGGTTGAAAAATTATAATAAGTGCAATAAAACCAAGACTCATAAATGCTCCAAGTATCTCACTCAGCAATTCCATTTCCAAAGCTTCTGCTATTTTCCATATTAGATAAATAGCAATAACAGCAAAAAATATCTCTATTGCTGATGTACCTCTTAGAAACCTATATGATTCATATAATATAAGAGCAAATAATACTATATCTATAATATCAAGAAGACGTATATTTATGAATGCTGGTATTATTAATGGAATCATATAATTATGTTTATTTATACAAAAGTATAAAATTGAATATAAATATAAAGTCAAAAAGTAAATAATTACTAAATATATATCTTTACAAAATGATTTTGTTCTATATTTAAAGCCTGTAAGAAAACTTCTAAAAAGATAAGTTTTCTTGCAAAAACTATTTATCAATCATAAATCATTATTATACATTTGTAAATTGCGAACAAATTTTAATAACTTCCACAGCTTCTTTAACATCGTGAACTCTAAGAATATCAGCACCTTTCATAATAGCAATTGTATTTAAAATTGTTGTGCCGTTTAATGCTTCTGAGGGTTTTGTGTTTAATACTTTATTAATCATTGATTTCCTTGACATACCCACAAGTATTGGCAATCCAAACTTTTTAAAAGAATCAAGATGATTTAGAATTTCATAATTATTTTTAAGAGTTTTCCCAAATCCAAAACCTGGATCAATAATAATATCCTTTGCTCCAAAGTTTTTTAGTTTATTGATTTGCCTTGAAAAAAAAGCCATTATTTCCTTAACAACGTCCTCATAGTATGGATTTACCTGCATATTTTGTGGAGTTCCTTTAATGTGCATCATAATATAAGGGACCTTAAGCCTATTAATTGTTTCGAACATTTTTTTGTCAAAAGTGCCGCCTGATATATCATTTATTATGTTTGCTCCATTTTTAATTGTTATCTCTGCAACTGAAGCTCTGTAAGTATCAATAGAAATTATTGCTTCAGGAAATTCTTTTTTTATGATACTTAAAACTGGCATCAGTCTCTTAATTTCTTTGTCTTCAGAGATTTTTTCTGCTCCTGGACGAGTTGAAACAGCTCCTATATCAATAATTGATGCTCCTTGTTTGAGCATCTTTTCTGTTTGTCCTAACCATGCATCTCTATTTGTATATCTGCCACCATCATAAAAAGAATCAGGGGTTATATTGAGAACCCCCATCACAACAGGAATATTAAGATTTAAAACTTTACCTCTGCAATTCATATTTCTGTTTGATGAAAAAACTGTATTTTTAGCCATTATTTTATATTTATTATTTTTTTAGAATTAAATATTTACAACATTTTGCTAAAATACTAATTATGTTAAATAAAACATCAAAGCAATTTGAATCAGTTATAACATTTTGTAAAGAAATTTTTATAACTAAAATGAAAGATTATGGCAGTGCGTGGCGTGTTTTAAGAATACCATCACTTACTGATCAAATCTACATAAAAGCTAATAGAATAAGAAGTATAGATACAACAGGCATACAGAAAATTGATGAAGGGATTAAACCTGAATTTATAGGTATAGTAAATTATTCAGTGATGGCATTGATACAATTAGAACTTGGCACTGATGAAAATTTAAAGTTAAGTACTGATAAAGCTGTAAGTCTTTATGATAAATACATCTATAAAGCTAAAAAATTGATGGAAAACAAAAATCAAGATTATGGGGAAGCCTGGCGTAATATGAGGATTAGCTCTTTAACAGATATTATTTTAATGAAATTGCTTAGAATTAAACAAATTGAAGATAATAAGGGTAAAACTTTTATCTCTGAAGGTATTGATGCTAATTATTACGACATCATTAATTATGCTGTCTTTGCACTTATTAAAATTATGAAAGAGGAAAATAAACTATAATTAGGGCTTGCCCATAATGTCCCCCTGGAATGTGATGTTGTAATAATTTAAGAATTATATTGTATTGATTATTTGTTAATTGAAAATAGAAATCTAAAATTCCATCAATAGGATTGATTTTATGGCCGAACTCTGACTATTGATACCTTTTAAAAAGAAAACAATCAAAAAAAAATTGTTGGAGCGCTTATGAAAATTTGATTATGTATCATTAGCCCCTGACTTAAAGAGCTTGTGAAAATAGTAAAAAGATGAATAGATACAGCATTTATTCTGTTGTGATTAAGAGCTTGAGTTAATAATACAAAAATTAATTTAATGTTAAGATTTATTGTAAAACGACTGTTATACGGCATACTTGTATTATTAGGAGTAATAACAATAGTTTTTTTATTGTTTAATGTCTTGCCTGGTGACCCTGCCCGTATGATGCTTGGACAAAGAGCTGACATCTCTTCAATAAAAGCAATAAATAAAGATTTAGGGAGAGACAAACCTTTGTTAACGCAATATCTTAATTTTCTTAATGATTTGTCACCTGTTTCTTTTCATAATTATAAAGATAAAGAAAACTACTGGTATTTAGACGATTCAAAATATGCTCCATACATAAAATTAACAAAGTTTTCAAAAGACTATGTTGTTATTTTAAAAAAGCCATATTTAAGACGTTCTTATCAAAATAAAAGAAAAGTCTCGGAAATACTTTCAGAAGCATTTCCTAAAACAGCTTTATTAGCAACAGTTTCCATTAGCTTTGCTGTTATTGTAGGAGTTATCATTGGCATCTTATGTGCAGTAAAAAAAAATAGTGTCTTTGATAAAGTTTCATTAGTATTTTCTGTTTTAGGAATGTCACTGCCTTCATTTTTTGCCGCTATTATTATTGCCTGGATTTTTGCTTTTGTGTTGGCTGATTATACTGGTTTGAATATGTGTGGAAGTTTATATTCAATAAGTGATTTTGGTGATGGTGAATACTTAGACTTAAAAAATTTGATTTTACCTGCTTTTACTCTTGGGATTCGTCCTTTGGCTGTTGTTGTTGAGTTGACAAGGAATTCGCTTCTCGATGTTATGTCCCAGGATTATATCAGAACAGCCAAAGCAAAGGGACTTAGTAATTATAAAATCATTACAAAACATGCTTTAAAAAATGCTATGAATCCTGTTGTAACTGCTATTTCCGGCTGGTTTGCCTCACTTATGGCCGGTGCTGTATTTGTTGAATATGTTTTTGACTGGAAAGGCATTGGCATTGTTATTGTTAATTCACTTGAAAAATATGACTTCCCTGTTTTAATGGGTGCTGTGTTGTTTGTTTCTATTATTTTAGTTTTTATTAATATTTTTGTAGATATTATTTATGCTATTTTAGATCCAAGAGTGAGGATAGCATGATTAATAATAAGGTTCTACCGTTATTTTAATGGCTAAGGTGTTTATTGAAATGATTGATTTATTGAATTGTTGATTAAATGATTGGATGATTGGATGAGATGAAAATAAGTTTTATCCTCTTTCAATTCTAATTCTTTCATTAAATTAGTTGTAGCACCAATAAAATAATAAATGTTTTTCCTGATTTTTGTAGTTTCTTTTTGTGTATTTTAACTTTAAAAAACAGGGCTTCTTATAAAGCAATTGTTTTATAGTGATTAAA
>CAYNBX010000037.1:0-11310 GCA_964395505.1 uncultured Bacteroidales bacterium
TTCATTTTCAAGGCTTGCGAAGACAAAAAAAGCAGAGTTTACTCTTGTAAATGAGCACTTTTTTGACGAGCGTAACGCAGAAAATGGACATTATGGACAAACACCAATTATAAACCATGTTAATATTAAATTATTGGATAAAGTGAGTATAACAATTTAACAATTATAAAAACGTTTAGATATAAAAAATTAAAATCTATAATAAATTTTATCACATTACTTATTTGACAATCTTAAAATATTATTAATAAACTTTGTATTTAGTGTCTGTAAGGAAACTCATAAGAATATAAGTTTATGATAAGAAAACCTAAAGCATAGAATATTTTGTTAAATAGAAATTACAGTTTGTCTCGAGGATTCGGGATTTGTTTATTTTTCGTCATTATTAAATTTATCAATGTTTTAAAACATACCGTGTTACAAATTATAATTTAATAATATTAAATTGCAATCAAGTCTGGTGTATATATTCAAAATTTATATAAAAATTTTTCTCATACTATTAGCGATTTTTATAGTATGGAATAAATCTGTATGTTTCGGAGCAACAATAAGCAGTTATAATTTCAATAATTATGCATTTTACCCTGGTGATAGCATTTCTGATGATGATACAACTTCTATAAACTTACCATATCCATTTAAAGACAATACCGGCATACCCGGGACTGGATATAAAAATCCATTGTATTTAAAAAATCCTTCTAACATAAAATCTCAAATAGTATATGATACAATAAGTGGAGAATATATTTTTAATAACAAGATAGGTAATTTTAATTATAGATATCCATATTTAATGTCATTAAAAGAATATATGAAATATGACATGAATAATTCCCTTAGGGATTATTGGAAAGAGCGTGCTGAAACATCAGGTAAGGGAAATGCAAATGGAATTATCCCTCCAATATATGTTGGAAATAAAGTTTTCAACAGTATTTTTGGAGGTAATACTATTGATATACGTCCAACAGGCTCTGCCGAACTATCTTTTGGAATTGTTTCAAACAAAAGAGAAGACCCAACATTAGACGTGAGAAGAAGAAGAACTACCAATTTTGACTTTAATGAAAAGATACAAATGAATGTTCTCGCTAAAATTGGTGATAAAATTCAATTCAATACAAATTATAATACAGAGGCTACTTTTGATTTTGAAAACAAATTAGATCTTAAATATGAAGGAAAAGAAGATGAGATAATCAAGTCCATAGAGTTAGGAAATGTTTCTTTCCCTTTAAACAGTACTTTGATAAATGGCAGCCAGAACCTTTTTGGAATAAAAACAAAGTTAAAATTTGGCAGGACTACAATCACCAGTGTTTTCTCAGAACAAAAAAGCCAAACTAAAAATATTACTGTTCAGGGAGGTGCACAAACTAATGATTTTACTTTGACAGCAGACCAATATGAAGAAAACAGACATTTTTTTATTTCGCAATATTTTAGAGATCATTATAATGAGGCATTGAAAAATTTACCTATTATCACTTCTAATATAAATATAACAAAAATTGAAGTTTGGGTTACAAATATAGGTCCTGCTGTAAAAGAGAATAGAAATATTGTAGCATTTATGGATATTGGAGAACAAGGGGAGCATATTTACAACTCAAAAATTCATACAAATATAGGTACTTTAGATTATCCTTCAAATTTTTCTAATGATCTTTTATCTCAATTAAATATAACAAAAGTAAGAGATATTAATAATGTTTCTGATTATCTGGAAAGTTCTCCTTTTAATTTTGTTTCAGGAATAGATTTCGAAAAAGTAGGTCTTGCAAGAAAATTATCTCCAACAGAATATACTTTGAATTCAAAACTTGGATTTATTTCACTTAATACTACTTTAAATCCTGACCAGGTTTTGTCTGTTGCTTATCAATACACAATAGTTGGACAGGACAGCATTTATCAGGTTGGGGAATTTTCTGATGAAGGTATAAATTCCTCTAAATGTCTTATCACAAAATTATTAAAAAGTTCTGCTTTAAACACAAAAATTCCATTATGGAATTTGATGATGAAAAATGTTTATTCAATTGGAGCTTACCAGGTCAACAGAGAAGATTTTGTATTAAACATTTTATATTCAGGGAATGAAAATGGCGTTCCCACAGGTTATATAACTGAAGGAGCTATTAAGGGAATTCCACTTATAAGGGTTTTTGGGTTTGATAATTTAGACCCTCAGTTAAATCCAAACCCTGATGGTGTATTTGATTTTATTGACAATGCTGCAACAAATGGTGGTACAATACAATCATCTAATGGGAGAATATTTTTCTCTGTCTTAGAGCCTTTTGGTCAAGATCTTAGAAAAGCCTTAGATGACCCTAAACTTGCAGAGAAATATTGCTATGATTCTTTGTACACTATGACAAAAAACGGGGCACAGCAGTACCCTGATAAAAATAAATTTGTTCTTGAAGGCACTTACAAATCTCAGTCAGGTTCCGAGATTTCTCTTAATGCATTAAATGTTCCCCGAGGTTCAGTAAAGGTTACTGCTGGCGGAATACCTTTAACTGAAAATGTTGATTATACTGTTGATTACACTTTAGGCAGGGTTAGAATAATTAATCAGGGAATTTTAAATTCAGGTACACCTATTAATATCTCTACTGAAAGCAATACTTTTTTTAATATTCAAACTCAACGTTTTACGGGTATGCACGTTGATTATGAGGTAAATAAGGATTTTAATTTTGGCACTACTCTTTTAAATTTACATGAACGTCCTTTAACAGATAAAGTAAACTTTGGTAATGAACCTATTTCCAATACTATGTTAGGTATTAATTTTAATTACCAAACAAAATCAAGATTTATTACCAAAATGATTGATAAAATGCCATTTATTAGTACAAAAACTCCATCTAAAATTATTATTGATGGTGAAGTTGCAAAGTTTATTCCTGGTCATGCCAGAGCTGTTGGCAAATCCGGAACTTCTTATATTGATGACTTTGAAGGATGCAAATCGACTATTGACCTTAAAAATTTTAGTACCTGGTTTTTAGCCAGTACTCCGCAAGGACAGACTTCACCGGATATGTTCCCTGAAGCTGCTAATGGAACAGGCTTAAGATATGGATATAATAGAGCTAAACTTGCATGGTATGTCATTGACCCTCTGTTTTATGAAAAAAATACTAATCTTAAACCTAAAAATGTTACAAGAGATATATTATCAGATAATAGGGTTAGATATGTCCGTGAAACAGAAATCTTCCCTAAAGTAGAACCGCCAAATGGACAATTGATGAATATTTCTATGTTCGACTTAGCATATTATCCCGATGAAAGAGGCCCTTACAATTATAATGTAGATGATTTAAATGATGATGGTACTTTAAATGATCCTGAAAAAAATTGGGGGGGCATAATGCGAAAAATAGAGACTTCCGATTTTGAAGCTACAAATGTAGAATATATTGAATTTTGGTTGATGGATCCTTTTGCTAATGATTCAACTAATCCCGGAGGTGATCTTTATTTTAACTTAGGAGATATTTCTGAGGATATCCTTAGAGATGGCCGTAAGAGTTTTGAAAATGGACTGCCAACTTCAGAGAAAGTTGAAAACGTGGATACAACAATATGGGGAAGAATACCTTCTTTACAGCCTTTAGTTGATGCTTTTGATAATAATGTTTCTTCAAGGGAGTTTCAAGATGTAGGATATGATGGACTTAGAGATAAAGATGAAAGATCTTTTTTTGATACTGTTTATGTACAAAAAGTTCTAAAAAAATATGGTGCAGCTTCTAAAGCTTATCAGTTTGCTTATAAGGATCCTTCTTCTGACGACTATCATTATTTTAGAGGAAGTGATTATGATCAAAATGATAAATATAGTAGTGTACTTGAAAGATATAAAAACTTTAATGGACCTGATGGCAATTCACCCAGCTCATCTCAGTCACCAGAAATTTATCCTACTTTAGAAACAACTCTTCCTAATGTTGAAGATATTAATCATGACAATACATTAAGTGAGTCTGAAAGATATTTTCAATATAAAGTGGAATTGAAACCTGAAAAGATGCACGTCGGAGAAAATTATATCACAGATGTTCAGCATAGAGAAGGGATACTGCTTCAAAATGGAAAAAAAGGTTCCGTTACCTGGTATCAGTTTAAAATTCCTATTCATAGCCCTAGTAAAGTTGTTGGTAATATCCAGGATTTTAAATCAATACGTTTTATGCGTGTTTTTCTTAAAGGATTTAAAAAAAATATTGTTTGCCGTTTTGCAACACTTGAACTTGTTAGGGGAGAATGGAGAAAATATCAACACGATTTATATGCTCCGGGTGAATATATACCTGAAGAAGATAATACTTCATTTAATATATCAACTGTGAGCATTGAGGAAAATAGCGGCAGATCGCCTATACCTTATGTGCTGCCACCTGATATTTTTAGAGAAATCAATTATGGTACTACCAATTTGGCAAGAATGAACGAACAATCAATGGTTTTAAAAGTTATTAACTTAGCTGATGGAGATGCAAGAGCTGCATATAAAACTACTGATTTTGATTTTCGTATGTTTAAAAAACTTAAGATGTTTGTACATGCTGAAAAATCTAAGCAAGCAGAACATATAAATTATGGAGATTTAACTGTATTTATTCGTTTAGGTGTTGATTTTACACAAAATTATTATGAATATGAAGTGCCTCTGACTTTTACTCCCTGGTACACTAATGCTTCTGATGATAAAGCAATATGGCCTGAAGAAAATAACTTTGATATTGATTTTAATAAATTAATAGAAGCTAAGAAGGATAGGAATTTACAAATTCGAAAAGAAGGTTCAATGCTGACAACATCTGTGCCTTTCATCGAATATGACGGGGATAATAAGATAACAGTAGTTGGCACTCCCAGTATTAGTGATGTTAGAGTATTAATGATAGGAATTCGTAATCCTAAACAGATAAACATATCTGATAATGATGATGGCAAAACAAAAAGTGCAGAAATTTGGGTAAATGAACTACGTTTAACGGATTTTGATGAGAAAGGCGGATGGGCTGCTACTGCCAGAGTCGGTATCAATCTTGCTGATCTTGGAAACCTTGTATTATCAGGTAATCATAGTACACCAGGCTTTGGAAGTATTGAACAAAGAGTTAATGAAAGACAAAAAGAAACAATTAATCAATTTGATTTTGCTACTAATTTGGAGTTGGGGAGATTCTTCCCTAAAAAAGCCGGACTTAGAATACCTATGCACCTTGATTATTCCCAGGCACGTAACATACCTGAATATAATCCCCTTGACCCTGATATTAAATATAAGGACGACTTGAAAGGCTATAACCACAAATCTGAAAAAGATTCTATAAAAAGAATTACTCAGGATTTTACTCAAAGGAAAAATATAAATTTTATTAATGTTAGAAAAGAAAAAGTTGGCTCAAATAAAAAACCTCATATTTATGATATTGAAAACTTTAATTTTTCGTATTCATATTCGGAAATTAACCATAGAAATATTGATATAGATTATGATATAAGGAAAATATACAGAGGGGGCCTGGGTTATAATTTTATGCATAAACCTAAAAATATTAAACCCTTTGATAAAGTAAAGTTCTTTGCAAAATATAAAAGCCTGCAAATAATTAAAGATTTTAATTTTTATTTTACACCTAAGCTATTTAGTTTCAGAACTGATATGAATAGAGAATACAATTCAACATTGTTGCGTAATAAAAGTAGAGCTATAATACCTATTGAACCTAATTATGTAAAAAAATGGAATTGGACTAGAGTTTATGCTTTAAAATTTGATCTTACAAAATCATTGAAACTTAATTTTTCTGCAAATGCCAATGCTTATGTTGATGAGCCTCCGGGAAGTATTGATAAATATGATAAAATTATTAAAGCAAATGGAGATTCTGTTGCTTATTCTTTAAAAAATGAACTTCTTAATTTTGGCACTATGAATAAGTATAATCAAATATTAGAACTTACTTATAATGTCCCCATTAATAAAATACCTTTGTTCGACTGGGTTATTGCAGAGGCAAATTATAAAAGTAATTATAATTGGGAAGCATCACCACGATCTATCCAGGCAAGAATGGGTAATGTCATTGAAAATTCCAATACAAAAAGAGTTAATGGAAATCTTAAATTTACCAAGCTTTATAATAAAATAAAATACCTTAAAAAACTTAATTATGGTAAAACAAACGCAAAAAATAGGGGTTTTCCTAATAGAAGACCCTCACCAAGAGATATTAATAAAGTCCAAAAAGATACAAGCACAACAAAACCTAAGGTAAATTATTTAAAACTAATAGTTGATAATACTCTAAAAATATTAATGGGATTTAAAAATGCTTCTATTTCTTATAACGAAAGTAATGGGACTCTTTTGCCGGGATTTAAACCTGAGCCTAATATACTTGGTCAAAATTTAAACCAGGCTGCTCCAGGCTTTAACTTTGTTTTTGGATTACAGCCTAAAGGTCCTGAAGATTTTAAAAAATGGCTATCTACTGATACTCTCTTAAATAATGCTTTTATTAAAAAGAATTCACAAGATTTGAATATACGAGGCACTTTAGAACCTATTCCTGATTTACATATTGACCTTACAGCAGAAAAACAAGAATCAAAAAATTATCAGGAATATTATAAAGCTGATGCTCAAGGTAATTTCGAGCATTATTCTCCTGTCGAAAGGGGGAGTTTCAGTATGTCTTACAATATTTTGAACACTGCTTTTAATGATGAAGATGGGGATAAATCTAAGGCTTTTGAAAATTTAAAAGCTTATAGATTAGAGATAGCTCAACGTTTAGCTCGTGAAAACTCAAACTATAATGGGAAAGTAGATTCAGCTGGTTTCCCTATTGGTTATGGAGCCGGACAACAAAATGTTTTAATCCCTGCTTTTTTGGCTGCGTATTCAGGCAAAACCCCAAACAATATTTTATTAAGCCCTTTCCTTAATATTCCAAGCCCTAACTGGAGAATAACTTATAACGGTTTAACTAAAATTAACTTTATAAAAAAATATATTAAAACACTAAATATTTCTAATGCTTATCGTTCTTCTTATAATATAGGCTCTTATGTATCAAATATTAATTATCAACAAACTGATGGATATGCAAGTGCTTATGATCTTGTAAACAATTTTATCCCTAAAAATAAAATTGATGTTATTTCCATTAGCGAGCAATTTAACCCACTTATAAAAATTGATATGACCTGGAATAATAGTTTGCTGTCTAATTTTGAAATTAGTAAATCACGCGACATCTCCCTTAGTTTTGTCAATAATCAACTTACTGAAGTTAAGAGTTATAAGCTTATTATTGGTCTGGGATATAAATTTAAAAATGTTCAATTTACTGTTAATACTGGGGGAAGAAAGAATAAACTTAGTAGTGATCTGAATCTAAAAGCTGATATTGGAATTAAAAAGAATAAAACTGTTTTGAGAAGATTAGACGAAGATGTTGATCAGATATCAACAGGCTCAGAAGTTATTTCTATAAATACTTCTGCTGATTATGCATTAAGTAAAAAATTCAATATACGTTTCTACTTTGAGAAAATCATTACTGATCCTTACGTTTCAACACAATTCAAAAATTCTACTACTAACGGAGGCTTTAGTCTAAGATTTACTCTTGCACAATAATGTCTTTAAAAATTTCTTATTTTATTTTTTTAAATAAATATTTTATTAAAAAAATTAAATGTATTTTTGGGCTCTTATAAAAAATAAAAATATATAATAAAATGTTATAAAATATAATGTTATGGAAATACCTGTAAATTTAAAGTACACTAAGGACCATGAATGGTTAAGAGTTGAAGGCAATGAAGGTTATGTTGGCATTACTGATTTTGCTCAAGATCAATTAGGCGATATTGTTTTTATTGAAGTAGAAACCATAGGGGAAACATTAAAAAAAGGCGAGTCACTTGGCACTGTTGAAGCTGTTAAAACCGTTTCTGATATATTTATGCCTGTTAGCGGTAAAATATTGGAATTTAATGGACAACTTGAAAAAAAACCAGAACTGGTAAACAAAGAACCTTATAAAGAAGGATGGATAGTTAAAATTCATATTGATAATAAAAAAGAAATTGATGATTTGCTTGATGCTGAAAAATATAAAAAAATTTGTGAAGCATAACTTTTTATAAAAGTTTGTAATTTTAACTTTATCTGATTGAAAAATGAAATCATCAATTAAATTATATTATTAATGTTCTTAAAAAATAATTTGCCAGGTATATTATGGGCTGGCTTAATACTGCTTCTTGCAGGTATACCTGGTAATTATTTCCCGGAGATTACTTCTTTTTGGGACTGGCTCTCTCCTGATAAATTAGTACATCTGTTTTTATTCTCCATTTTCGTTATGCTGCTGATTATCGGACTTTATAAACAATATTGCATTGAAAATTTACGTTATTTTAATATAAGTATAATAATTTCAGTTTTTATTGGAATTATATATGGAGGCATAACTGAATTGCTGCAAAAATTTGTTTTTATAGGTAGAAGTGCAAGTATATACGATTTTATAGCTGATTCTATTGGAAGCATATTAGGTGTTGTTTTATTTTTTATTTTTTTTAAAAAAAAATTAAGTAAAACTAAATAAATTTTAAAATTATTTTGTAATTTAGCATTTCATATTAATTGATATTAAAATATTAAATATTTTTCATAATAAATTAAAATTAATATTATGGATACAAAGAAAACACCAAGAGCAGATCTTGAAAATAAAAGGGGTATATTTTTTGAAATAGGTTTGATTATTTCTTTGGCTATTACTCTTGTTGCTTTTGAATGGAAAAGCTATAATAAAATTGATTATAAGTTAGGTCCAAGAGAAGCAACTAATGTTGTAGAAGAAGTAGTAATTAATACTGAACAAAAAGTTAAACCCCCACCACCTAAGCCTCAGGTACAAACAACAATATTAAATGTTGTTAAAGATGATGTTGATGTTGAAGATGAAATTGAAATAGATGCAGAAGCAAATCAGGAAACTAAAGTTCAGAAATACGTTCCTGTTGACATTGGCGAGGAAAAAGAAGCTAAAGAAGCCCCAATATTTATAGTTGTTGAAGATGAACCCTCATTTCCAGGCGGTGAAACAGCAAGGATAAAATATTTACGTGATAATATTAAATATCCTCAGATGGCTAGAGAAAGCGGTATTCAGGGAACAGTTTATATTACTTTTGTTGTTGAACCCGATGGTTCTATTAGTCATGTTAAAATTTTAAGGGGTATTGGCGGAGGCTGTGACGAAGAAGCTATTCGCGTTATAAAACTAATGCCTAAATGGAAACCCGGGAGGCAAAGAGGCAAACCTGTCAGAGTACAATTTAATATGCCCATAAAATTTACTCTACAAGGTTAAAACTATATATATTTGATTTTTTTATAGACCGGTTCCCAAAAATTTTGCAAACCGGTCTTTTTATTTGTTACCTCATACTTATAATAATTTCAGAACTCCTGAACCTTAAATTGATTATCAGTCATTTATTACAATTTGTTCGTAAAATATAATTGTTGGCATTTTTTAATACATATTCATTAACCAGATGCATTTTAATCGTGAACTTGTATGCACAAATATTTAATGGTATATATATCAGCACATAGGTAAATTGTTTACTAAGGGAGTTGTTTTTTGTATTAATGGCAAAAAAATGACATGAATTTGTACGACAAAGCAAACTACGATAAGTCAGGAGTTCTTATCTTATCTTAATTTTAGTTGTTGCTCAAAATCATAAATATTAGAAAATTAGTATTTATTTTTTTATTTTATTAAAAGTTGTTTTTTATATCTAAAGGAATTTTAATATTATATGCAACCTGAACTTTTTTCCCTAAGTCATCGTTATATCTTAAATTATATCGCCATTTAATCTGAGTTTGGCCTAATAAATATGCATATAAAAGGCCTTAATAATAACCAAAGGATCTAACTGATTTTTCTTTTTGCACATGTTTTTTTCTTTGCTGAAATTCAATGTTTAAATTTATCATTGTCATTAATGAATAACTTGATTGCTGTATATTCAGCCAATCCTTCATGCAACTCGAATTTGTTTTCCATTGTATCACACCCTTGAAATAATTTTCTTCTATAATGCCTAAGGTGTAACTTTGGTATAAAGCAATACCATTTTTGAAGAAAAAATTATTATATTTGTAACATCAAAAATGGAAAAACGGAAACTCTAAAACGCAATCTCCAGTCCTCTGGACTAAACTCTTTATTCTTTTGTTGATAATTTTTTTCTTACATCATATATCTTTTTAGCTCCATAACCGGCTCCGAGAGAAAGCAGTATTATAATGCCGCTGCCTATTGGCGCTCCACCGCCGGTAGGTTGATTCCCACTTTGCCCGTGTGAAGCTGGTGGAAGTGGTGGGTCATCTGCAAAAGCATTATTTATTAACATTGGAGCTGAAATTGCAAAAACTGTTAAAATTAGAATCCTTAATAATTTTTTTGTCTTCATTATATTTTTATTTTTTTTGATATTTAACATCTTATTTCTATTACTTACTTTGTAAAAAGATTTAATATATTATCTGATTAAAACTTTTTTGGTATAAGCATTTTTATCTGTTGATACTCTCACAATGTAACAGCCGGCTTTAACTTTAAGATTTATTTTATTTAATTTACTGTTTCCCAAATCTTTTCTCATCATTTGCTGGCCTAAAAGGTTATACACGGAAATTATGCCTTTTATGTTTTTACCTTTATTGCTACTTACATAAATATCATTATTGTATGAGTAAATACTTATATCATTATTGTCTATCTCGTTTATGCCATTAGAAGATTTAAAATGGATAGAAAATCTTTGAAGGTTATCTCCTTCAGAAGATACAAATGAATAAACAGGATTTTCATTTAGGTTTTGTGTATAGTTGGTTTTTAAATCTGTCAGGAAAACTGTTTTTAATGGAATAAGAGTATTTATGCCTTCTGCTTTAATATAAAAATGAGAAGATGAATTTTTTACAAAATCAAAAGGAATTATTAAATCATCATTTATCTCTGGTAAAGTATTTGTTGAAAATTTTACATCATCTGAAACTGAATAAAACAAAGGTGCGTAACCTGCAAGGAAATGTGAGTCATATTCTTTGTCAAAACCTGAGGTTGCGTTTTCATTAAATTTTATAATACTTTCCTGAGCTGTATTTCCCTCTGTATCGAAAGCTGTGAGTTTTATTTTGTTATTTTCGGCATTTTTATACCAGTTTTG